>JAKACS010000179.1 GCA_021821235.1 Bacillota bacterium | reverse complement strand
AAAGAAGCTATCTTGCTATGAGATAGCTTCTTTTGCGTGCGTTTAAGAGGAGAACAGCAAGTGGTAAATAATTGAAAATGTAAACAGAATGTAAAAGTTGGTATTTTTATGTTAACTATTTGTAAATAACCGGATAAATCTGAATTATCTTGTATAATTAAGGTGTGGCCATGAAATACTTAAATATTTAAGTAAATTATTAAAAAAGGAGTTTTGAAATTATGAAAAACTTTTTTAAAAAATCATTGGCATCATTGGGTGTTACAGCATTTGCAGTCGGCGCTTTTTCAACAGTTTCAAATGCAACGATAGCTTGGGATTCTGACGCAAGTTGGTATGGATCTGGAGGAAGAGCAAATGTATACGCATATACTTCTCAGTCAAATGAGCCAGCAAATTATAAAATTACTGTTTATGCTGAAACAAATGATGGTTCACAGAAATATGCTCAAAAAAATCCTGCCAGTGCTAGTGACTCGATATCAGTCAGCTTTTTAACTGCTGGTCCAGTAAGCAGTGGTTTTTCAGAGCATGAGTGGGTAATGAGTGGTGAAAGTGGATTTGTAAGGAAGTCCATCGATTTCCACTAAAATAGGAGTTAAAACAAACCGTGAATGAGGCTCACATAGTCTTGTTCACGGTTTAAAATAGCTGGAGGGCTTTATGAGGCAAATAATAAAAGATATATTCATAAACAAGAAAATTTTTCTCATGCTTTTTATAGGCTTTTTGCTGACGATATCTCCAATTCTTATTGCTTTTTCAACGAAAAATTATTATGATGAGTTATTTTATGATTCTAAAAATGGTTTTTTTCAGTATTATTACTCGATTAATTTATCTAATGTGAAAGAGTTAGATTTTCATAAAATGCAGGAACTGGCAGAATCTAATTTTATTAAATCTAGCGTTATTACAGAAACTATTTCAGCAAAAATTCCGGAAATAGGTTTTGTAATGGTTGTTGGTTTACTCAATAAAAATATTTGGTCGCCGCCTTTGATCAAAGGAGCAAAATTAGATCTCAATGAAACGAACAATATAATAGCTGGAAAGAATATTTCCAGTACGGTGGGCAAAATAAAATTATTTGATAAAGAATACACGATTAAAGGAATTACCGGGAAAGGCATGGGAAGTGAATACAATAGTAAAATTTATCTATCGCTAAAAAATGCACCTGAACAAATTAAACGTGATATAGAAAAGTCCAATACCCTTCAACTAATTGTCAGGTCAAATCAAAGTCCGAATAAAGAAATAAACGGATTCGTTTCTAAAGTAAAACAAATGAATAAAATTCCGAACATCAAGATCATAAATGAAAAAGCAAATTATGAAAATCAGAAAAACTCCAGACAGGGAGTAAAAGAAGTATTAAGTTATCCTTATAAACTTTTCATTATCGCGCTTATTAATTGTATAACCGTTAGTTATCTGTGGATTTATCTGAAAAGAAAAGATATTTCTTTAAGAAAAGCTTTAGGAGCAAGCAATCTAAATCTCTTTTCGTTTGTATTTGGTCAATTGTTAATCTGTGCAACTTTAGCAACAGTCAGTTCGATCGTTATCCTGTGGGTTTTGGGCAAAATCGGCAACAATATTCTTTATTTTACAAGTTACAATATTGGCTTGAGCTTCTATCTATATCTCACCAGTCTGGTCATAACATTCGTTGTTTCTTTTATTACATCGATCATTCCGTTTCTTCATATAATGAAAATCGAACCCGCAAAAGCATTAAAGGAGTAAATCATATGATGAAAATGAAAAGTGCTCTTAAAGCTTTAAAAAAAAGATGGGTGATTTCAATTCTTCTTCTTATCCAATTTACTTTTGGATTATCAACGATAACGGGTTCTGTCAACGTGTTTTATAACTTATTTTATTTGAAAAATAATTCACTTTTAGACTTAACCAGCACATACTTAATTACAAGTAAAAATCCTGAGGTTGCTGATGAAAGAAAATTTAAGAAAGAGCAAGCTGAGCAGATTTTTAATAAGTTAAAAAAGAACAAAGATGTCATATCGTATGGTACCTACTATGAAGAATTCTTGCCAGTTGCTGCAAGTTCAGTACCACTTAACAGTAAGCTGCTTTCTGAGCTAAATCAAACAAACCTAGGGATGGACAAGCCAGCAATACGTGCAATTGTGATTGATGGAAACTATAATCAGCTTTTAAACTTACAAGTTGAGCAGGGAAAACGGTTTTCTGCTCAGGACTTTACGTATAATCAGAATGAAAAAACCAACATTTTGGTAGGCTCCTATTTCAAAAAGTATTTTCGTATCGGAGATGTAATTAATAATCAATACACGATCATTGGTTTTTTGCCAAAGGATAAATATATTGTTAATAATAATACCACAAACACCTATCTAAAATTGGATAAGGCAGCAGTGATGCCAATGCCTGCTGATATAAACAACAATTATGCTGCCATGTTTTCCAGATTACATGGAGGAACCATTTTAAAATTGCGAAAAGGTGCGGATGTAGAGAAATTAATTCAATCCATTCAAATAAGAGGCGATAACTCTCAGATGTACCTTAAAAACTTAGGTGTAGAGATCCAACAAAATATAAAGAGTAATAGCTACACTGAAATCCCACAAATCATATTGGGTTTGAGTTTTATCCTATTTTCAGTGATTGGAATTGTAGCAACCACATTTATATCGATTATGATGCGGAAAAGAGAATTTGGGGTAAAATTAGTTCTCGGTGAAAGTAAATATGGCCTATTTATTCAAATTCTTTTAGAGAATCTATTGATTGGTATTGTTGGGATGGGCTTATCACTCATTCATTTTATCTGGAAATATAGTGGACTATTAAAAATTTCAAATGAATTCAATTTAGCGAGTGCATTAGACTTTAAAATGAATGCTTCTATCGTATTTCCAGTATTTTCAGTTCTATTACTCGTGATGATCTTATCAAACCTTATCGTCTTTTTGTTTATTAGAAATTTGGAGCCGAAGTCATTGATAGGAGGAATGGAGTAATGGATTTTATTAATCTAAAAAATATCAAAAAGATCTATGGGAATAAGAATCATCTTACTTTTGCATTAAACGATATCAATTTATCGATTAAACAGGGAGAAATGATTGCGATAATGGGGCCATCAGGTTCTGGAAAAAGTACACTATTGAATATTTTAGGGTTAATTGATACCCCAACAGAAGGTGACTATTTTTTAAACGGAAAATCTTTACATGAGATTCGAAAAAATAAGATGCACAAAACGAGAAACCAAATGATCGGATTTGTTTTCCAATATTTCGCGTTGTTAAAAGATTATACTGTCCTTGATAACGTTATCTTGCCGCTAACTTATCGGAAAGCAAGCCATAAGGAGAGAATTTCTAAAGCAAAATTATATCTAGAAAAAGTGGGTTTGAAAGAGCATATGCATAAAACCCCGGATGAATTATCAGGTGGCCAACAACAAAGGGTGGCCATCGCCAGAGCATTAGTATGTGAACCGGAACTAATTTTAGCTGATGAACCAACGGGAAACTTAGATCGAAAAACCGGCGAAGAGATAATCCATTTATTACTACAATTAAACAAGGAAGGAAAAACGATTATTGTTGTAACGCATGATGTTGATGTTGCCAAAAAGTGCGATCGGATTATTGAATTAATTGACGGAAAAGTGAATCATGACACGATGACAGTCGAAAAAGTTGGCAATTCCTAGAGGCTTGTAAAAATACGATGTAATGTATTCAATTATAATCAAGCTGCCGGATTGGTGGCTTTTTTCTCGTCAATTTCCTTGAATTGTTATAAATGAGGCTGATTGCACCCCGAAATTGAATTTATTCCGCCTTAACGATCAACATATCCGCCTACATAATCAAGAATTCCGCCTTCATCCGTCATAATTTCGCCAACAACTATGATTATATCGCCTACGCCCCCATTAATTCCGTCTTCAGACATTTAAGCTAGCCGACTTTTTGACAATAATGTGAATTTGTTCACAAATACACTCAAATTGTGACGTACCTCACAAATTTTTAACCTCAAGGGGAATACAATTTACTCATAGGAAAAACGACCAGATGAAAAAACGATAGGAGAGACGATCATGAACAAGAAAAAACTCGTGATGATTGGTAACGGCATGGCCGGTGTACGGACAATAGAGGAAATCCTCAAAATCGCTCCAGACCAATTTGAGATTACCATTTTTGGAAAAGAACCATACCCAAACTATAACCGTATTAAATTATCAAATATCCTCCAAGGTGATACAAACTTTGATGAAATTATCATTAACCCGCTCGACTGGTATGAAGAAAACAAGATTCAATTATTCACAGGTGAGGCTGTAACCAAAATTGACAGCAGCGCAAAACGAGTCATTACCGACAAGGGTCGAGAAGTTGAATACGATGAATTGATTATGGCAACTGGCTCGAATTCGTTCATTCTACCAATTCCAGGTGCTGACAAACAAGGTGTAACTGGATTTCGTGATCTCAATGATTGTGAAATGATGATCAAATCGGCAAAAGAATATAAGAAAGCCGTCGTCATCGGCGGCGGACTGCTTGGACTTGAAGCGGCACGCGGCTTGCTTAATCTCGGCATGGAAGTGGATGTAGTCCATTTAATGCCGCATTTGATGGAGCGCCAGCTAGATCCAGCAGCATCGGCATTGCTGAAAAAAGAACTGGAATCCCAAGGCATGAATTTCTTAATGGAGAAGCAAACCGTTGAAATTCTCGGTGATGAGCGGGCAACAGGGCTTCGTTTTAAAGACGGATCTGAAATTGACGCCGATCTTGTAGTAATGGCGATTGGCATTAAACCAAATGTAGCGGTGGCAAAGGATAGTGGCATTTATGTCAATCGCGGGATTGTCGTGAACGATTATCTGGAAACTCAAACCGCTAATGTTTATGCCGTTGGTGAATGCGCTGAACACCGCGAAATCGTTTATGGCCTGGTTGCGCCATTATATGAACAAAGCAAAGTGCTAGCAAGCCGGATTTGCGGCAAAGAAACAGCACCATATGAAGGCTCGGTTACAGGAACACAATTAAAAGTTGCTGGAGTTGACCTTTATTCGGCGGGGGAAATTTTTGAAGATGAAACAACGCAGGCAATCAAAGTTCATAATGAATTTGACGGCGTTTATAAAAAGATTTTAATCAGAGACAACCGGGTCGTCGGGGTTGTGCTTTACGGTGATACGCAGGACAGCACAAAGCTGTTTCGAATGCTGACAAAAAAAGAAGATGTTAGCGGCATGACAAGCATTTCACTTTTACAATCACAGGACGGCTCAGCCACAGGCGATGATGTTGCTTCAATGCCGGATGATGAACTAGTCTGTGGCTGCAACGGAGTCACAAAAGGTACGATTGTGGAAGCAATCCGCACCCAAGGATTAACAACGGTTGATCAAGTTGGCGGCTGTACAAATGCCGGACGTTCATGCGGACGCTGCAAACCGATGATTGGCAAAATTTTAGCTCATACGCTTGGGGATCAATTTGATGCGGCTGCTGCGCAAAAAACAACTCTTTGCGGCTGTACAACACTTAGCCGTGACGAAGTGGTTGCCGAGATTAAAGAAAAGGGCTTAACAAGCATTAAAGAAGTTATGAACGTGCTTGGCTGGAAAAATGAAGAAGGCTGTACAAAATGCCGTCCGGCGCTTAACTACTTCCTTGGCATGATTTATATGGATGAATACAAAGATGACCGTGATTCCCGCCTGGTAAATGAAAAAATGCACGCCAATATTCAAAAGGATGGAACGTTCACGGTTGTCCCAAGAATGTACGGCGGTGTGACAAATGCAAAAGATTTGATTAAAATTGGCGAAGTCGCTGAGAAATACAATGTACCGCTTGTAAAATTAACGGGCGGTCAGCGGATCGGCTTGTTCGGTGTCAAAAAAGAAGATCTGCCCGCTATTTGGGAAGAGCTTGACATGCCATCCGGGTATGCGTACGGAAAAACACTGCGCACGGTTAAAACTTGTGTCGGCGCCCAATTCTGCCGCTATGGAACACAAGATTCCATGGCACTTGGCATCAAGCTTGAGAAAAAATTTGAACGGCTCGATACGCCGCATAAAGTGAAAATGGGTGTATCGGCATGTCCGAGAAACTGCTCGGAAGCGGGGATCAAAGATTTCGGAGTCGTTGGAATTGATGGCGGCTGGGAAATTTATGTCGGTGGCAACGGCGGTGTCGACCTTCGTGCCGGCGATTTGCTCATTACGGTTAAAACGCAGGAAGAAGTAATGGATATTGCTGGAGCTTATTTGCAATACTACCGCGAAACAGCAACATATTTGGAACGCACCTCCAAATGGCTTGAGCGCGTAGGACTGGAGCATGTCAAACAAGTTCTTGCCGATGAACAAACAAGGAAAGAACTGAACGAGCGGATGGACAAAACGTTGCGAAAATACAGTGAACCGTGGAAAGAAGCTATTGAAAGTGAAGAAATCCTATCGAAGTACTATGAAAAACATGATATATTAGTAGGGAGTGATGCGAAATGAATGAAACGTTGACACGT
>JAKACS010000178.1 GCA_021821235.1 Bacillota bacterium | reverse complement strand
CATGAACCAACTCTGTATCAAACGTTCCGACCCTCTGCGCCGGGAACTCAGCGCGCATTTCAAAATGCGGGCGGTTGCTCAAATCAACCACGACTTGGGCGAGCGTTTCATCCATCGGCACAAACGCATTGCCATATCGTTTGATGCCGCGCTTATCACCAAGTGCTTCCCTTAATGCTTGTCCAAGGCAAATGCCAATATCTTCGGTCGTGTGATGATCGTCTACCTCTGTATCCCCGTTTGCAGCCACATCAAGATTAAACTGACCGTGTTTTGTAAACAAATCAAGCATATGTGTCAAAAATGGCACGCCTGTATCCAGTTTCGCCTGTCCTTCACCATCAACAGCAAACGCAAGTTTAATCTTTGTTTCATTTGTATTTCGCTCAATCTTCGCTTTTCTCTCCATACCCATAGCTCCTTTACTTTTTCAACCTTGCCTCAACCGCTCTTGCATGCGCTTCAAGTCCTTCCATCCGCGCAAATTTAGCAATCTTCTCTGCATTTTGCTTCAAAGCCTTTTCACTGTACAGAATGACACTCGATTTTTTCTGGAAATCGTCGACATTCAATGGGCTAGAAAAGCGAGCCGTTCCGTTTGTCGGCAGCACATGATTCGGCCCGGCAAAATAATCACCCACCGGCTCCGAGCTGTAGCGTCCGACAAAAATTGCTCCTGCATGACGGATTTTCCCAATCACTTCGATCGCATTTTCGGTCACGACTTCCAAATGCTCCGGTGCAAGCGCGTTGACCGTCGCAATCGCCTCATCCAAACTTGATGCCACATAAATCGCCCCATACTCCTCGATTGAGCGGGAAGCAATTTCTTTTCTCGGCAGCACTTCAAGCTGATTTTTTACTTCTGCCAAAACAGCTTCAGCCAGTTTGAAGGATGGTGTGACTAGTACAGCACAGGCGCGGGGATCATGCTCTGCCTGCGATAACAAATCGGCTGCCACCTCATCCGGAAAAGCCGTTTCATCTGCAAGTACCACAATTTCACTCGGACCGGCAATCATATCAATGGCCACGTCACCAAACACTTCTTTTTTCGCCAATGCGACAAAAATATTGCCGGGACCCGTTATTTTATCAACAGAAGAAATCGACTCTGTTCCATAGGCAAGCGCTGCAATCGCCTGTGCCCCGCCTACTTTATAGATTTCCCTTACACCCGCTTCCTTTGCGGCAACGAGTACCGCCGGCGGAAGTTTTCCATTTTCGTTTGGCGGTGAGACCATCACAATTCGCTCTACCCCGGCAACCTTTGCTGGAATCACGTTCATTAGCACAGATGATGGGTATGCCGCGGTTCCCCCAGGTACGTAAACACCAACGGAGTCAAGCGGGGTGATTTTTTGCCCGAGAATCGTGCCGTTTTCTTCGGTTGTCATCCAGGATGGCCGCAGCTGTTTTTCATGGAAAATGCGGATGTTTTCCGCCGCTTCTTTTACGATTTCAACAAAGCTTGAATCAACCTGATCGTACGCTTCAGCTAGTTCTGTTTCGTCAACTAAAAATGAATCAAGGGCAACCCGGTCAAATTTTTCGGTATATTTTTTTAGTGCCTGATCACCATTTTCGTGAACATCAACAAGAATGCTTTTGACAACGGAAAGCTGTTCCGCTGTCCCGGATTCAATCGAGCGTTTAATCGATTGCACGTCTTTTACTTGTAAAATTTCCATTCGTTTACCCCTCCGCAACTACTTTACTTAGGCGCGAAACGAGTTCGCTGATTCGGTCATCGTTCATGCGGTAGCTGACAGGGTTGACAATCAGTCTTGAGGTGACATCAACAATCCGTTCGTACTCGACAAGACCGTTTTCTTTTAATGTCCGACCTGTTGAAACAATATCAACAATCCGATCAGATAAACCGATCATTGGAGCAAGCTCAATCGACCCATTCAGCTTGATAATTTCCACTTGCTCTCCCTGCTCGCGAAAATAAGCTGCCGCCACGTTCGGATACTTCGTCGCCACCCTTGGCGCCACATCGCTCATCTTCGTTTCCGGCATCCCGGCAACCGCCAAGTAGCAAGCGCTGATTTTCAAATCAAGCAGTTCGTACACATCGCGCTCTTCTTCCAACATCACATCTTTTCCAGCAATCCCTAAATCGGCGACACCGTGCTCCACATAGGTTGGAACATCCATCGGCTTTGCTAAAATAAACCGCAGTCCCTCTTCTTCAACATCAATGATCAATTTTCGGTTTTCATCGAATTCCGGCGGTAATTGATATCCGGCCTTCCGTAAAAGATCCGCTGCTTCTTCAAAAATGCGCCCTTTTGGCATCGCGATTGTCAGTACTTTAGTCATTTGCAGGCTCCTTTCCTGCTTTTCCTAAAAGATAAATCGTATCGGCAAACTTCTTGGAATAAGCATCAATATTTTTTACACCGTTTATGTCCTGTAGTACGGTTCGTTTTCCTTCATTGTGCATTCTTTTGGCTACTTGAAATGCCTCCTTGCGCCGTTCCTGACTAAAAAGAATGCAATGGAAAGAAGCACTGTCAGCCGTTTCACCAAGAGCCTCGAGCAGCCAATCAAGCCGGATTGCAAATCCAGTTGCACTTGCTGACTTGCCGAATTTCTCAAGCAACCCATACCGCCCGCCGTTGCCAAGTGCAAACCCGACGCGGCCGGCATACACCTCAAATAAAATTCCTGTGTAATAACTCATATGGCTAATGAGCGTTAAATCAAACTTCACCTTGTCTTGTTCCCCGTAATCATTGATAACGTCCCACAATTCTTTTAATTGTAAAATCGCTTCTTTCCCTTTACCGTTTTCGATCAATTCAAGCGCCTTTTCAATGACTTCCTCCCCGCCTCGCAAATCAAGCAGCCCAAGGAGTCTTTGCTTGTCGATTGAAGACAATGGCAAGGTGTTCACATGATCTCGGTAGCCGACATAATTTTTTTCATATAAAAAACGCTGCAAAGCATTCGCCCGATCTTCGTTTCCCAATATTTGCAAAAACAGTTCTTTGACAAAGGCGATATGTCCGATCGATATCCGGAAATCGTTTAATCCGGTTTCTTTTAAGGAAGAGACCATAAGAGCAATGACTTCCGCATCGCTTGAAACCGTTTCATCATTCATGAATTCGACGCCGATTTGCTCAAACTCGGCTGGTCTGCCGCCTTCACGCTGCTGGGCGCGAAATACGTTAGCGGAATAAGCGATTCTTAATGGCAGATCCTCTTTTAACAATTTTGAGGCAGCAACCCTTGCAATCGGCGCTGTCATATCCGGCCGCAATACAAGCGTATGGCCTTCACGGTCTAGCAATTTAAATAGCTGCTGATCGAGAATCGCGGATGCGGCACCAACTGTTTCATAATATTCCAAGGTAGGCGTTTCAATAAACGAATAGCCCCACCGTTTGATCGCTTCTTCCATTACCGAGCGAAGGCGATGTTTTCTTTCATATAGGTCTGGAAGTGTGTCTCTCATACCAAGAGGCTTTTCAAACATAAACAAGCGGCTCATCCTATCAATCCTTTTTTCAATACTTTTGTTTTTTTGTTTAAAACTATCATTATTAAACCATATTTCCCTGTCAATTGTTAACCATGCTTCGGTTTTGGAATTTATTCTAATGGTTGTTGTCGTTATTTTGCTTTAGTTCGCTAATATGCTAATAAATTAAAGTTTACCGCTCATTTGCCAGCCAGTCAACCAATTACTCTTTAAAATTGGGGGCAAATTTGGAGATTTTTTGGGATAGATTGGGGGAATCCCGCGCATCCGCGAAATATTGTGTTAGTTATCCGCGGGTTTTCTGCCTTTATCTGTGGGAATAATCTATTTATCCGCGAGATTTTTATTTTTATCCGTGGGTTTTTCCTGTTTATCCGCGGAATTTTGCTATTTATCCGTATTTCCGTTTTTTACCACGATCTTGATTACCTCTTTTCTACCTTTACTTTCACTTATCCGCGAAAAATCGGTATTTATCCGTGGGAATAATCCATTTATCCGTGGGTTTTTCCTGTTTATCCGCGGAATTTTGCCATTTATCCGTATTTCCATATTTTCCCGCAAAATTGACCCCACTTTTTATAAAGAAAACTCGCCGACTGGCGAGCCTTTGGCGAAGACAGAGGCGTAGTTGCCCTTATGCGTTCAGAATTTATGGATATAAATTCTGATTAGCTAAAAAAACATTCAAATTCGCTATTTTCGCCTAAAACAAAACGCCTGGCTTTTTCACCAGGCGTTACTTTTTCCCATAGATTGGATCATCGGCCCACCGCTGTTCCAATTCTTCTTTTGTATAAATCACCCGCATCGGGTTGCCACCGACAAATGCACCGGCCGGGACATCTTTATGAACAAGGGTGCCAGCTGAAACAACCGCCCCATTACCAATCGTCACGCCCGGCAAGATCGTACAATTCGCACCAATCATTACCTCATCGCCAATGACAATCTCGCCGAGCCGATACTCGCGAATCAAGTATTCATGCGCCAAAATGGTCGTATTGTAGCCAATAACCGTATTGCGTCCAACGCTGATTTTTTCCGGAAACATGATATCGAGCATGACCATTAAAGCAAAGGATGTTTGCTCGCCCACTTTCATCCGCAAAAACGTACGATAAAGCCAATTTTTCATTCCCAAAAAAGGAGTGTAACGCGCAAGCTCAATGACCATAAAATTTTTGACAACTTTCCAAAACGGCACGGTTTTGTACACATGCCATAACGAGTTTGCTCCATCAACGGGATAACGGGTCGTCCTTCTCATCTTGCAGGATCACACCCCAAGAATCGGCAGCAGATCCGCCATATTGTCCAGCATATAATCCGGTTCAAATTGAGCAAGATACTCTCTTCCCTTGGCGGACCAGGCAACGCCCGCCGTTTTCGTCCCGGCATTTTTCCCAGCCAAAATATCGTGGTAATTGTCTCCGACCATGATCGCTTCAGCCGGATGAGAATCCAAGAGATCAAGCGCCTTTAAAACGGGCTCCGGATCCGGTTTTGCTTTTGTCACATGATCCAATGCCACCACCACCTCAAAAAAGCGATCAAGCCTTGACAGCTTAAGACCTTTTTCAACGACATCGTGAAGCTTCGTTGTTACAATTCCCAGTTTAAAACCTGATTCATACAGCGTTTTGAGCGTTTCGAACACACCTTCAAATTCCGTCACAAGCAAATCATGCTGGGCTAAATTATATGTACGGTACTCGCGGATCATTTCATCCACCTTTGATGGATCAATGGATGAAAACGTTTCTTGCAGTGAAGGGCCCATGAATGGCAGCACATCTTCCCGCTGATACTGATTAGGGTAAAATTTCCCAAGTGTATGCAAAAAGCTGTTGATAATCAGTTCATTCGTGTTAATCAGTGTTCCATCCAAATCAAACAAAGCAGTTTTAAGATTCGTTTTCATAGATTGCTTCCTTTCTTTTCAAAAAGCCGGAACGTTTCCATACATTGCCGACAATTAACGTGATTATGATCGCCACACCAAGCCGGATCAAAAATAGCGGCCAAACCGGGATGCCGAGCGGCACAAAGATAAGCGTATCCTCAATAACCGCATGGCAGGCCACGAGAAAAATAAACGCGAGCGTTAAATCCTTTTGGCTGACCCCATCTTCTTTTACCGCCTGGATCATCACGCCTGCTCCATAGGCAAGCCCAAAAAATAGGCCGGCAGCCATTGTCGTTGACGTATTCTCCTTCATCCCAAGCGACCGAATGACCGGACCCATCGCCTTCGAAAATTTTGTCAGCCACTGCAAATCTTTTAAAATCTGTATAACCAACATCAGCGGAATGACAATCAATGCCAGCTGAAAAATTCCAAGGCCTGCTTTTTGCACGGCTTCAAGTAAAATCGCTCCGAATCCGTTCGGTTGAGCTCCAGCTGAATCGACGAACATCATCTTTGCAGGATCGGCGCCACCTTGCCAAACAAGGTTAATGATCAATGCAGAAAGCACCGAAAGTCCAAGCCGAACCGTTAAGACAACCCAAAGTTTCACTCCTGTCTTGACGGCAACACTCGACTCAACAAGCAAATTATGGCAAAAAGAAAGCATAACGGCCAAAATAAATACTTCTTTTACCGTTAGATGAAGGGTTAAAATCGCTCCAATTGCTGCATAAAGATTTAAAAAATACCCCAACACGAGCGGTATTGCTGCATCCCCCGACAATCCAAGCAGCTTCATGACAGGAGAAATTGCCTTCATTAGCCAAGGCAAAACAGGTGTATACTGCAAAAACGTTACAATCAGCGTAATCGGAAAAATAATCTTCCCGAGTGTCCATGTTGTTTTTAAACCCACAACTAAACCCTTTTTCATCGAGTCAGCCAGCATCCCCCGAATTTCCCCCTTTTGAATCGATCAACTTTTTTCTTTCGAACCCCTTGCCTCCAATCGGAGTATATAGTTCTTCGTGATCGTCTTCCTCTTTTGATTCGATCCACTTTCTTTCGAACCCCTTGCCTGTTGCAATCGGAGTTTACAGTTCTTCGTGATCGCCGTCTTCAATAACCTCGGAGAGCCGCTCCGTAAATTGCCGGGCAGCATTGACGCCCATTCGTTTCAGCCGG
>JAKACS010000177.1 GCA_021821235.1 Bacillota bacterium | reverse complement strand
TGTCATGAAAAGAAATCAATAGCAAAAGCAGCAACAAATGACATCCACTCCTTTTTAAAAACAGAAAAAGCCCCTTCCAAATCGAACGGAAGGGGCTTTGCTAGCTTATTTATAGAGAACAACAGATCCGACCGAATGGTCTTTCGATTGGCCATTTACACGAACTTTTAATCCATATGGGCTAATGTCACGGCCTGCATCTGGCATAAACGGATTTAAATACGAATTGATGTCATTAAACAAGGAAACGGGTTTTTCGCTTGGCTCCACTAATGTCATATCGCCATAATCTAAATTTAAGCCGGAGGTTGGATTTAGACCAAAAGCGGCGTCCGCAACATGATAGCGCGTCTGGGCTTCCTCACCCGTACTCCATTTTAAATCCGTTGCCGGATGGGCATCAACAACTCCCAAGAAACCTTCTCCGGGATGTACCCCTGTCCAGTTGTCGGTATAACTGTTGTCAACATACCAAACAACCAACCCGCCGTCATAGCTCATGATCGAATTGCCGCGTTTGATGTTGGCAAGGCCTTGATCGACACCTTGCTGATTACGCCATTCAAGCAGGTAATAGTGGTCGCTGTATTTATTTCCATCAAATTTGGTAAATCCATTCAACGTAAATGGAGATGCGGCATTTTCAGCGCCATCTTCAAGAATGGTTTGCCCATCGGCGGTTACAGTGATATTGTCAGCGAAAAATCCAGTGTAAGAGCTGCCCCAGTCCGTTGCGTAACGCAGGCGCAGCTGAATTTTTTGACCTGCATAAGGTGTCAGGTCAAACGTTTCTTTTTGCCAGCCGTTTGAATTTCCTGTAAATCCAGGCATTGAATCAATGATTGTCGGGTAGCTTTTTTTCTTTTAAAAGGCCATTGTTTTTGAAAGTTTTTTGTATACACTTACATACTATTTCGAAAATTAAAAGAAATAATGGGTAAATGTTCCTCTTTTTTTGATGAGAATCTACAAAATAGCAGCTGGGAATGTCGAAAAATGAGTAAGTAGTCATGCCGATATTAGTGGAAAGAGGGATATAAGAATAGTAGGGAGTGGGGTAAGCCAAGATAAAGGGAGAGATTTAAATAGGAATCATATGGAGGAGAGAACATGCCATTTATTAAAGGTGATCTTATTTCGGGACAATTTGACAGCGGTGAAAACGTTTTTTCATTGCAGAAAGTGAAAAATTTTCCGATTCAAACCGAGTTAACTGAAAAGTTGACTGATCATCTGTATCGCTATTTAAAAGTAAATGAACAGGATGAAGAAGGACTGATTTTGACCTTATACGATCAAATGCCAATTATGATTACGAGAAATGAAATTCAACAGCTGTTAAAGGACTTGGAACGCGTGAAAACGTTGTTTCATTAATTTTGCAGGCTCCTGAAGCTACTACCCATTCGTCACGATATTTCCCATTTGTTAGGAGAATAGGGGCGTTGGATTTACTTATTCGTCGCGATTTTTGCCATTTGTTAGGAGAATAAGGGTGTTCAACTTACCCATTCGTCACGATAATTCCCATTTGTTAGGGGAATAGGGGTGTTCGACTTACTCATTCGTCACGGTTTCCTCTATTTTTTACGGAAAAAGGCTGTCCTCGTTCGAAGGTGAGGACAGCCAAAAGGATTGTTATTCGGCTTTTGCTGCTTCGATTTGAAGATTAATTTTCACTTTGTCTCCTACAAGCACCCCGCCTGTTTCAAGCGCAGAATTCCAAGTTAACCCATAATCAGCGCGGTTAAGCGCACCTTGCGCACTAAAACCAGCCTTCTCATTTCCCCATGGATCTTTTCCTTGGCCTTCAAACACAACGACAAAGGTCTCTTTATTGCTGAATCCATGAAGTGATAAATCACCAGTTACCTCGTATTCTCCTTCATCCTGTTTCTTAATGTCGGTGGAACGGAAAGTCATGGTTGGATATTTTTCTACATCAAAAAAATCAGCTGATAGCAAATGGGCATCGCGGTCTTTATTCCTTGTATCAATACTGTCAATTTTTACAGTAAACTCAATGGATGCGGTTGTTAAGTCAGTGATATCTGCTTGTACATCTGCTTGAAAATCATGAAACGTTCCTTTTACATTTGCAATCATCATGTGGCGAATCGAAAAATCCACACTGCTGTGTGCTGGATCAATCGCCCATTTTGTTTTAGTCATTTCAAATTCCTCCTCTAGTTTGTTTTGAAGTTAACTATCTTCAATTTGAGATAAATCATTTCGAGATAAATTATATGATGGTTTTTCCGATCTGTCAAATGTTTTTTTTAACCTTCAAAAAATTCATTCTTGCATTTTGACCGATTTGTTTAATTCGGATTTTAAGGAACATACTATAAGAAAAGCGCATGACCTAAGCGGATATTGTGATGGTAATTTGCAAAAATGATGCTGTGAAAATGGAGTGCGTCATGAACCGATTAAACAAAAATAGTTTTCCTTTTCTGATTTTGTTTGTGCTTCATTCAGTACTCATGGTTTACTCTTTTTACAAGTCTAAAAAAAAGAAAAAACTATTTATTTTGTTGATGTCAAACATCGGTTTGGCCTATGTTTTCGAGTATGTTATTTTAAACGTGTTGCATGCTTATAAATACAAACCGAAAGTTTTTAAAGTAAAAGAGATGGACAATGTTTTTGGCGGTATTTTATCACAGGCTATTTTTGTCCCTTTTACAGCCATTTTTTTAACAAGCAATCAATTTGGATGGAAAGCTAAAACCATTTTTTCCGCTTATTTTGCTCTAATTGAAAATCTATTCATTAAATTGAATGTGTATCGGCATCGTTGGTGGAAAACAATCTATAGTTTTCTTCTTTTTCCATTTTATTTTCAGTTGAGTGACATATGGTATAAACAGCTGCAAAAAGGGAAGCCGCTTATTCGTTTTTTGTCATTATTTTTTATGACGTTTGTTACCGGGATCAATTTATTGTTTGCATTTTCTGTTCATCGCAAATTTAAATTCGGAATAGGGAGGTTCTATTCGTGGAGAGAACATTTTGTTGTTGCTCCGTTGTACTCTTTTTTACAATCGCTTTCAGCAACTTTTCTTTTCAGCAAAAAGAATAACTGGGCATCGTGGCTATTCATGTTTGCGATTTCAACAACTGTGGAAAAAATCCTAATTAAGTTTAAAATTTTAAAAAGCAAATGGCAGCGCAGATTTATTAGCAATTCCTTGCATTTTATAATGATTTTTGTTGTTGCTTTATTTCGAAAATGGATTTATGAGGATAAGGAATAACAGTTCGTGAGAAGGGAATGGAAAGGAGGATTTCTTGCATTTAGAGGGAGAAAAATGATAAAATAAGTTTTGGAAAAAACTTTTAAACGCATAGAAATACTATTATCCATTTTAAATGAAATTAGTTTCATTGTCAAGTTGGGGGAATGACAAAAATGTCTGATGAACAATCTTTTGAATGGAAAAAAGAACAGGAAAGAATCGAGTTTATAGGTGAAACGATTAACGCACAAGTTAGAAATCTGCTGGGTAGTGCTGGATCCGTTAGCACAGATGTTCTTAACTTACGAAGAACGTTTTGGGAAGATGTAACGGTCAATTTTGATGAAGCAGATGACATTGCGGAAACGGCCGCCAGCATTAAGCAGCAAGCAGAATTACTTTCGGAAAGAGAGCGGACGCATAAGCAGCTGGATCAACAGTTGCAAACCCTCGCCCGTTTAAAATTTTCCCCTTATTTCGGAAGAATTGATTTTTCAGAGACAGGAGAGCAAGGGAGCGAAAAGGTTTATATTGGTATTGCTTCGCTTATGGATGAAAAAAACGAGAACTTTTTAATATATGATTGGCGAGCACCTATTTCAAGTCTTTACTATGATTACGAACCTGGTTCGGCTCAGTACATCACCCCGAGCGGGATCATCGATGGTGAGATAAAATTAAAGCGCCAATTCTTAATAAGAGCCGGAATCTTAAAAGGTATGTTTGAAACAGGTATTACGATTGGCGATGAAATCCTTCAGGAAGTTCTTGGCGAGAATGCAAGCAATCAAATGAAGACAATTGTTGCGACAATACAGCGGGAACAAAACCAAATCATCCGAAATGAACAGAGCAAACTACTTGTTGTTCAAGGGGTTGCTGGAAGCGGCAAAACGTCAGCGGCCCTGCAGCGTATCGCCTATTTGCTCTATCGCCATCGCAGTACATTGAACGCAGACAATATTTTGTTGTTTTCGCCTAATCCTCTCTTTAATAGTTATGTGGCAACCGTACTCCCGGAATTAGGGGAAGAAAATATGCAGCAGACAACGTTTCAGGAATTTATTCAGCAAAGAATCGGCCCTGAATTTGAAGTGGAAGACATTTTTAGCCAGATTGAATTTTTACTTAATCAGGCAGAAGATGACATATTAAAAGAAAAAATTGCGGCAATTCGCTTTAAGGGTAGCCTTGACTTTAAACAATTGCTAGATGACCATGCAGAATCATTGTCAAAACGCGGTTTGCTGTTTGAAGACATTGTTTTCCGAAAAGAAATGATTGTTTCCAAGCAAATGATTCACGATTACTTTTATTCTCTGGATTCAGCCATTTCCATACCAAATCGGCTTCAGATTGTGAAAGAATGGCTGCTTAAAGAATTGAAGAAAAAAGTCAAGCAGGAGCGCAAAAAAGAGTGGGTAGAAAAGGAATTGCAGTATTTGGAAAAAGAAGAGTACATGGAGGCTTTTTCCGCTCTTTTATCAAAAGACCGTTATTCGGATCAAAGCTTCGATGACTTTGAGCGTGAGCAAAAATTGCTCGCAGAAATGGTCGTAAAGCAAAAGTTCAAACCATTGTTTGCAAAGGTGAAAAAATTAAAATTTGTTGATCTGGCAGCAATCTACCGTCACTTTTTTGAAAAAGGGAGAGAAGGGAAAGAAATAGCAGGCGTTTCGTGGGAAGTAATCTGCCGGCAAACGATCAGCCAATTGGAAAAAATGCAGATATCCTATGAAGATGCTACGCCGCTCGCTTATTTGCAAGATTTACTTGAAGGCCGGCGCTCATCAACGTCGATACGCCATGTATTCATAGACGAGGCTCAGGATTATACCCCATTCCAATTTGCGCTCATTCGTCATTTTTTTCCTTATAGTAAAATAACCATGCTAGGCGATTTTCATCAAGCCATTTTCTCCGGAGCAACCGGTTCACCATCTGTTATTAACGATATTTTTAACCAGAGTGATAGGGCTGAGAGGATTGAACTGTTAAAAACGTATCGTTCGACAAAACCGATTGTTGAATTTACGAAGGAATTGCTTGAAGATGGGGAAAAGATTCAACCTTTTAATCGTTTGGGTGATAAGCCGATTGTGACGGTCGTTCGTGCGCCGCAATTAATCTCGAAAATCCTCGAAAAAATTGCTCAGCTGCGTGAAAAGGGTTTGGGTACAATTGCAGTCATCTGCCGGACAGCAAAAGAAAGTCAAGAAGTTTTCAGCTTATTAAAAAAACAGATTCCTGTTCATCTTGTTGAAAAAGCGACCATTACATTTGAAAGAGGAGTCTCCGTCATTCCTGCCTATCTTGCCAAAGGGATCGAATTTGATGGAGTTTTGTTGTACGATATTTCTCAATACAAGCGGGAGAATGAACGAAAGTTATTTTATACCGCCTGCACAAGGGCGATGCACGAGCTGCATATGTTTTCTTCCTCCAGGATTAGCCCGTTAATGAAGAATGTTCATCCGGAAAAATATATTTTAGCAGCAGATGAAACAGAAAACCACCTTAGCCGTTAAACTAAGGTGGTTTTTATTCTCGATGATTTATTTAGTCCACTGTTGCTTTACTTGTTCAAGTGCTAGTCTGAAAACTTCCTCTTCACTTGTTTCGCGTGAAGTGATGACATTTGTTAAGTAATTTTTCCCTTCATATTCAACCTTTACATTAATTTGCACCATAATGATCACCTTTCTTCTTTCTTTTTAACGTTTCAGTTGGTTTCGTCTGTATCCATAATGGCCAATCAACCATGAATTTTGGGCCGCTTTTTTCAAAATGAATTCTGTCAGTGATAAGAGGAATAAAGTATGTGTATGCTTTTATTCGTTCTTTTATGTTTGTTGTTTTTAGAACGGTAGCCGAGCGGTATTTGTTTGGAGCAGCTTATCCTTGGAATGCAGGTGAATTTGAGAGAAGTATGCGGGTTACTGATTTTATAACCAAACTTCAGCAAGAATAAACCGGGATGACAAAAAAACTTCCAAGCGGAAGTTTTATGCTTCAACCAGCAAATAGGTTTCAGCAAATTTCTGCATTTCATGTTTGTCTAATTGATGTTTTTTTAAAAGGGTCTCCGCCAGTATTAGCTGCGGTTGAAGGGCGGGGTTTTTCCTCAGCTCTCGAAGTGAGACATCGCCATTTAATAAGTCCAGCGCCGTTTTTTGAGCTTCTTGATTTGAAGCAGACTTGAACAAAAAGAATGCAATACATGTAACCTTGTCCATTAAAATGCCCCCTCATTTTCCAGCGATAGGTTAAAATTCGCCCTTTTTTATAAAAATTCCTGCTAATTTTCAGAAAAATAAATGATTTTCGTGAAAAATTTTTTCAATTTCGTCCTTTCTAGCGGATTTTTGTTGGAAATT
>JAKACS010000176.1 GCA_021821235.1 Bacillota bacterium | reverse complement strand
TTTAATCTTTCTTCAATTAAACATAGTAAACTCCTTTTGATTTACCACAAATTCTATAGCTCTCTTTTAAATCTTTTTGTATGATTCTCTCTGAGGCAGTACCATTGCACCACTCAAAAACGGCTTTTGTGGTAACCTTCTCTTCCGGAAACAGCAATCTAAATTCCTCAACACTCCGCAAAACAGCTGGATGAATGCCTTCAATTTTTCCACAATGGCGGCAAATGACCATTTTATCATTAAGCAGTTCAACGAATTGATGGCATCGTTCACAAATGATTCCTTTCCTTAACATTTCGAAGGTATAAATGGGAAGCTTCATATTTCGATAGTTCTCTATATTTAGGGCAAGCAGCTTCTCAGCCAAAGCAAAATGACTTTTTTGCAATTTTACCGGTCTTGAACAAAGTTTGGATAAAAAGCGCTTCAATTGTGGCAGGAAAATAAACGGCTGATTCAGTCGAGCTTGATACAAATAAAATTCGGGGTTCACAAAAGGCAAATAGGACTGAATTGGTAAATAGCAGTTCGATTCGTGGAGCAATCGGAGGAAAAGTCGTTCACAGCGTTGCAGTTGATGAAGCGGATTTGTGACTTCCTTCTTATTCGCCGAATACCATTTGTCACCTTCAATAAAAAAATCACCTTCGAAATTTTTTACATCAAAAAGATGAATCAGATCATGATAGATCACGAGTGTATCAACTTGAAACAGCGAATGATTCATTTCAAACAATAAATTTTTCAGAACGAGCCAGTCTTTCGAATAGTTATCCATCACATTGTCAAAAAAAATTTCACCTTCGTAGCCTTTTGTCAAACTTAAATAACGTAATTCATCTTCACCGGCCAGCTTCATCCGCGGCCTCAAGACTTCCAATATCCTCAATTCCAGCGACTTCTGGCGAACATTTGCATTCATGTTCCACATCCTTTCCATTTGTTAGTTTCATTTTAAAAAACTTTTCCAGTAACAACAATTCATTTCTTGTTTGTCCGCAAAATTGTTGAATTTGAAAATGACCACATATAGTACTTGTGGATATCTTTGTGGATAAACAAGTGAAAATGTTGATAATACTGTATATACTGTGAATAACCTTGTTAATAAGTAGGATAACATCGTTGCTATGTGGATAATTCTATTTTAAAATTAAAAGCTTATCCCCAATTTCAATTAAAATGGCGTGAGAAGGGTTAACGAAGAGCTCTTCTTCTCTTTTTAACCCAATCAACAGTTCTTCTTTTTCCAAAAACATCTCTGAAACCCGTTTAAACGGTATTCCGATAAAACGATTTTCGGCTATTTGCAGCAACAGCCGGTTTTCCTGCAGTGGCTGCACAAAATCCGATAGCAAGCCATCACTATTGGAATGCAGACTGTTCACCATAAACACACTTGTTAATTTATTCGATTGAATAACTTCGTCAGCACCAGCCCGTTTGGCATTGATTACTTGCTCTGCGGTAAGGATTTCCACAATGCACTTTACTGAAGGACAAAGCCCCTTAATCGTCAGCAAGCTAAGAATGCTATTCATATCGGCTTGGAGTTCATCGTTTCCGCGATCCGCAGTTATTAGTACTTTCTCCGCCTGGTCAATATTGCTTTTTAAAATTGTTTCATCCATATGCGGCTTGCCTTGGACAAAATGAACGAATCGCGAATGAATCGGATTTGCCTCCAGTGTTTCATCTACAAGGACAATACTTTGTGTACTTAAGCGGAGAAGTTTATCGATCAATTCCCTTGAACGTTCATTCCAGCCGATAATAATCGTATGGCCCTGGCCTTTAAATGCAATTTTCCCTTCAGAAAGGGCATCTTGTCTTGTTACTGCGACGGTAGCCAATGTGGCAAAATAGGAAGAAACAAAGCCGGCACCGATCAAAATCAGCACTGCTGCCGTCAACCTCCCCCAAAATGAGTGCGGCACATAATCACCATAGCCAACCGTCGACGCCGTAATAATCGACCACCATATCCCATCAAAAATCGTTGGAAACGTTGCTGGCTCCAGCAAATGAATCAAACTCCCAAAGGATAGGAACACAAAAAGAGCGATCAACAAAATCCGAACAAGCAGCGGCAAATGCAGAAAACGAATGTAGAAACGGTTCGACATACACAATCCCCCGTTTTTCAATTTTATTTTCCATTATTAACGAAAAAATCAATTTTTATCTGCAATCTAAGTTTGAGAAAAAAGGAATAATTTCCAAACTAAAAACAAAAACTACTGGCAAAAATACATGAGGTGTTTTAGCGTTGAATCGTATCTGGACAAAAGAATGGAGAGGATTCGCTGCAGCCTTTTTCCTGCTTGCTGTGTATTTGTCGCCCCTTTTTATCCTGCAAGAAAATGCCCATATTCGCGTTCATGATAATTTGGACTCGAACATCGCCTGGTATAAAGTGCTGGCAAAAAGCGGACAAATGTTTAGCTCGATTCATGGCGTCATTCCGCAAATCATCAACGGTTTGCCAAGAAACGCTTTCGGAACCGAATACAGTGGCATCGTCTGGCTCTACGTGCTTTTTCCAACCATGACCGCCTATGGCTTAAGCCAATTGATTACAAGAGTCACAGCCTATATCGGAATGTACTTGCTATTAAAAAAACATCTGCTCCCAGGAAACCAATGGCTGATCTATCAAATAGGTGCGGCCCTCGCTTTTGCCCTGACCCCTTTTTGGCCGTCAGGGATGCTTAGCACCTTGGGCATGCCGCTTGCACTTTGGGCATTTTTAAACATTCGCAACCAAGAACACTCATGGAAAAATTATCTGGTACTTACCCTATTGCCCTTTTACTCAAGCTTTGTCTTAGGTTTTTTCTTTTTTTTAAGCGCCATGGGCGCCCTTTGGCTGCGTGATGTCTTCCGAAAAAGAAAAGTGAATTGGCCCTTTTTACTGGCGATCGTCTATATGACCGGATTGTATCTGCTTGTTGAATATCGCCTTGTTTCTTCCTTTTTGTTTAAAGGTGAGCCCAACAGCCGGGACGAATATTTCCATGCCAGCTTGCCGTTTTGGCGATCCGTTCGGTTAACGTTTAAAAACTATCTTTTCGGACATACCCACGATATGACCGTACATGGGCTGATTATTCTGCCAGTGACGTTTATAGCCCTTTATTTCGTGTCGAAAACTAAAACATGGAACGTAAACCGGGTATTTGTCTTGTTATTTGTCGTTAATTTTTTATTGTCCGCCTGGTATGCCTTTTGGTTCTACAAAGGCTGGCTGCCGCTGACAAAAAAGTTTCATTTTCTTGATACATTCAACTTTGCCCGCTACCATTTTTTAAGCCCGCTCGTCATTTATGCCGATTTTGCCTTAGCCTTAAAAATTCTTGCCAGTCAAAGTTTTTCCTGGGCGAAGTCTGCCAAATGGCTGGCTGCTGTGCAAATACTTGTGCTGTTTCTGTTTAACGACGAAATTATTTACCATCAGAAACCAACAGTGAAAGAATTTTACGCAGAAGAATTATTTACAGAAGTAAAGAATTATATTGACTTGCCTCAAAAAGAGTATCGGGTAGCGAGCATTGGAATTCATCCGGCAATCGCCCAATACAATGGGTTTTACACGCTTGATACATACAATAATTTTTATCCGCTTGTCTATAAACATCAATTCCGAAAAATTATCGCCCGAGAACTACAAAAAAACCCAGTTATTCGCCATTATTTTGATAAATGGGGCGGACGCTGTTACCTTTTTACAAGCCAGCTGGGGAAACGCTATATGATTAAAAAAGATAGCAGCCGCCATTTAAAAAATCTTCAATTGAATACCGAAGAATTGAGAAAAATAGGAGGAAGCTATCTTTTTGCCGCGCTTCCGATTGACAATGCCAAGCAAAATAAATTAAAGCTTGAAAAAATTTTTCAATCGAAACATGCTGCCTGGAAAATTTATTTATACAAAGTAATGTGAGGGATTTAACGATGATTGAACCAATCTTGGCCATTGTCGTGCCATGCTACAACGAAGAGGCCGTTTTACCTGAGACCATTTCCGTTTTAACGAATGTAATGATCGATATGAAAAATGAAAAATTGATTTCAGATCGAAGCAAAATCGTGTTTGTCGATGATGGCAGCAAAGATGGTACATGGGATTTAATTTATAAAGAGGGGCTCCACAATGAACAGGTTCGCGGTTTAAAGCTGTCGCGCAATGTTGGCCATCAAAATGCCTTGCTTGCGGGAATGTTCAATGTGAAAGATCTTTCCGATTGTGTTGTCACAATTGATGCAGATCTTCAAGATGATGTTGGGGCAATCCGCGAATTTATTGTAAAATTTTCTGAAGGCTGTGAAATTGTTTACGGTGTTCGCCGTCTTCGGGAAACCGATTCATTTTTTAAGCGAACGACCGCGCAAAGTTTTTATAAAATCATGGGGAAAATGGGGGTCGACCTCGTCTATAACCATGCCGATTTCCGCCTGATGAGTAGACGGGCCATTCAGCAACTTGAAAACTTTAAAGAAGTCAACCTATTTCTGAGGGGAATCATTCCTTTAATCGGCTTCCGTTCGGCAATCGTCTATTATGATCGCAAGAAAAGAACTGCTGGTGATACGAAATACCCGTTGAAAAAAATGCTTGCTTTCGCCTTGGATGGGATTACCTCCTTTTCCGTTACCCCCATCAGGCTTGTCTTGTTGATCGGGTTTGCTTCGTTTTTTACCAGCGTCATTTTTGGCAGCTATTTTTTAACCCTTAAGTTTATGGGGCACACCCAGACAGGCTGGACTTCCTTGATCACGTCGATTTGGCTGATCGGTGGTTTGCAATTAATTGCGATCGGCTTGATCGGAGAATATATCGGAAAGATTTACAAAGAATCAAAGCAGCGCCCCAAGTTTATTGTTGAATTTGACACTTTTCATATGGCAATTCCGCGTCATTTATTAGAAAATACTATTGATCAAGAACGGTATCAAAAGAAAAACATTTCAGAAAACAGCTAGCGTCTGCTAGCTGTTTTCGTATTGAGTGAGAATTTCGGAGAATCGAATCCTCCTTTAAACGCGAGTTTCATTCTTCTATCCGCCGATTTTGATCACTTATCCGTCGAGTTTGGTTCTTTATCCGCGGATTTTCCCGATTTATCCGTATTTGTTAAATTCTCTTATAAATAATGAGCAAAACCATGAAAAAGAGCACTCCCGCATCGAGAGTGCCCATCGTCATCTTATTTTAAACGTTTTTCAAGTTCGGCTTTTTTCTCTTCATAACCTGGTTTTCCCAGAAGGGCAAACATATTGACTTTGTATGCCTCAACACCTGGTTGGTCAAATGGATTGACACCGAGCAAGTAACCGCTCATCGCGCACGCTTTTTCAAAGAAATAAACTAGATAGCCGAAAGTGTATTCATCAAGTGACGGAATTGTTACAATTAAATTTGGTACACCGCCATCTGTGTGAGCAAGCATGGTTCCTTCGAATGCTTTGTTATTGACAAAATCAACGGTTTGTCCAGCCAAATAATTTAAGCCGTCCAAATCTTTTTCCTCTTTGGCGATTGTCAGTTCATGGTGCGGCTTTTCAACCTTAACCACGGTTTCAAAGAGATCGCGGCGGCCTTCTTGAACGTACTGGCCAAGCGAATGAAGATCGGTTGAAAAGTTTGCGGAAGACGGATAAATACCTTTTTGGTCTTTTCCTTCGCTTTCACCAAACAGCTGCTTCCACCATTCGGAAAAATACTGCAATGCCGGCTCATAATTGATCAGCATTTCAATCGTTTTCCCTTTATTGTAAAGAGCATTCCGAACTGCAGCATATTGGTAGGCTGGATTTTCTTCCAATTCCGAGTGGCCGAAATCTTCACGGGCTTTTGCGGCGCCTTCCATCATTTTTTCGATATCTGCACCACTTACAGCAATTGGCAATAGTCCGACAGCTGTCAAAACGGAATAGCGGCCGCCGACATCATCCGGAATCACAAACGATTCATAGCCTTCTTCATCCGCTAATGTTTTTAAAGCACCGCGGGCTTTATCCGTCGTAGCGTAAATCCGTTTGCGTGCTTCTTCTGCGCCGTATTTTTCCTCAAGCAGCTTGCGGAAAATGCGGAAGGCGATCGCCGGTTCAGTGGTCGTCCCGGATTTTGAAATCACGTTAATCGAAAAATCAGCATCTTCAAGAAGATCCATTACATCCTGCATGTAAGTGGAGCTGATACTATTGCCGACAAAAATAATTTGCGGCGTCTTCCGCTTCCCTTTTGGAAGGACGTTGTAAAAACTGTGCTGCAATGCTTCAATTGCCGCTCTTGCTCCCAAATAAGAACCGCCAATGCCGATCACAAGCAGGACATCTGAATCCGACTTGATTTTCGCAGCTGCCTTTTGAATGCGTGAAAATTCTTCTTTGTCATAATCCGCAGGCAGGTCGATCCAGCCTAAAAAATCGCTGCCGGCACCTGTTTTTTCATGAAGGGAATGGTGCGCAACTTTAACGGCATCGCGTAAGTATGTAAGTTCATGTTCGCCAAAAAAGCTTAGCGCTTTCGTGTAATCAAAACGGATATGTGTCATTTTTCTTAAGTCCTCCGTAGAATTTTTTCAATACCACTTTAACTTTAACGAATGGTGGACAGATAATCAAGGAACTG
>JAKACS010000175.1 GCA_021821235.1 Bacillota bacterium | reverse complement strand
CTAAAACACCAAGCAGGTCGCCAGTCACAAACCGCTCCCTTAGAAAAATCGCCTGCGGTTCAAGGATTTTATAGAGCCGGGTGCGCATTTCAGAGAGAATTTTTAAGATAAATTGATGGCCTGTCAGCCTTTCAATATAGCTTATAACCGCTCTGCCAATTCCAAATGTACGAACGCCGACAATTGGGACGTAAACCATTAAGATCGACTCCGGCCGGGTTGCTGCTTTTGAAATTAAATAACCGGAAGTAAACATCAAACCTGCACCAAACAGGACGGTAAGGACGCCAAGTGAAATGGCTAGCAAAAATATGCTTCGATATTGTTTGAGGTACGGAATAATCCATTGTTCTTTATTCATCACAGGCCCTCCATATGCGTCCTAACAAGCTGAAAATAATCACCTTTTTTGTTCATTAATTGCTCATGGTTTCCTGCCTCAACCAATCTCCCTTGATTGAGGACAAGAATTTGATCCATATCCCTCATCCAGTGAAGCCGGTGGGTTGCAAGAAAAACAAGCTTTCCCTCAAACAAGCGTAGCATTGTTTCTTTCAAATCGGCTTCCGTTTCAATATCCAAATGGGCGGTTGGCTCATCAAGCAAAAGGATGGGACGATTTCCCAAAAACGCGCGGGCAAGGGCAATCCGCTGTTCTTGTCCACCGCTGATCGTGCGGCCACCTTCTCCGATCGTCGTTTCCAATCCATTTGGAAGTTCCTCAATCAGCTTGTGAAGTCCCGCGGCTCGAACCGCATTTTCCACTTCGCTTTTAGCTGCTTCAGGATAATAAAAGCGGATATTGTTCAGAATGGTGTCATGGAATAAATACGGATGCTGCGGAATGTAAGTCAACTGCCGGTGCCAATCATTCTGTGATAAAGAAGACAGTTTTTTCCCGTCGATCAGAATTTCTCCTTTAGAAGGAGACAAAAAACCGGCAAGTAAATCAATCATCGTTGATTTTCCGGCACCGCTTGCACCGATAATCCCGATTTTCTTTATGCCCGTGAGTGTAAATTGCAGGTCAACTAATCCTGATTCAGTATGATCTTCATAATGAAAACTCACGTTATTCATTGTTAACATGCTCGCAGAATTCCATTGAGGAAGTGACTCAGATTGTTGTTCAGCCGATTTTTTATCCACTATCTCCTGAATTTTCCTGCCAACTTCTTTGCCATCCAATGTGGCATGATAATCGGCTCCGACTTCGCGAATCGGCAAAAAGAACTCCGGTGCAAGGATCAAAATGGTTAGTGCCGGTTTCAGATCCATTGTTCCGTTGATTAACCCCATCCCAAGGAATACTGCAACCGTTGCGATTGAGAGCATCGTAAAGAAGTCTAGCGCAAATGTCGATAAAAAAGCTACCCGCAAGGTTGCCATTGTTGCTTGCCGGTAGCGCTCACTGACAAGGCTGATTTTTTCGCTATGCTTTCGGCTAAGCCCTAAATATTTTAATGTTTCAAGTCCTCTTAACGAATCGACAAAATGGTTGGAAAGCATTTGATATGATTGATATTGGCGATCCGCCTTGCTGCGGGCCGCCAATCCAAGCAAAATCATAAAGATAATTAAAATAGGAAAAGCAATGATTAAGATAACCGCAGACCTTACATTTTCAAAAAAGATAAAGATAACCACCATCGCCGGAATAAAGGCCATGTTCATCAATTTTGGCAAAAATAGCTCGAGATAGCGGCGAAATTTCATGGTACCTTCCAAAATTAATGTGACCGTTTGCCCGGAACCTTCTTCCCTTACAAACCGCGGACCTAACTGGAATAATTTATTAATTGCTGATTTTCTAAGACTCACACTCGTTTTAACCGCAAATTGGTATGCAAGCTTTTTTTTCAAAAAAGTCATGCTCTGACGGGATATGAGGGCAAGAAAGAAAATGGCCATTTTTTCGAAAGTATGACGAAACAAATCTCCCCCAAAGAGGGAGGAGATTGAATCTGCCAAGAAATAGGCTTGAATGATAATCATCACGGCTTGAATAGCGGTTAAAACTGCAAGCAAAACAAGTACTGGTTTGATTCCCTTGTAAGAGAATAATGATTTATCCATCAGTACGTTAAATGCTCCTTGTCTGTCACTCGTTTTCGAAAAACATAGTAGCTCCAAATCGTGTACCCTAATACAAACGGTAAGATCGTTAATGCAACAATGGTCATCACTTTGAGTGAATATCCGCCGCTAGATGCATTATAAACGGTTAGATCGTACGCTTTGCTGATGGAGCTGATCATCACCCTTGGGAATAGACCGACGAAAATGGCACTTACGGTAAACACTAACCCAAGACCAGACATCGTAAACGCCATTCCTTCACGTTTTTGCGATATAAACGAAAAGCTAAGCACATACGACACTACAATTAGTGCAACAAGAATGAGTTCAGGTACGCGGCGGACTTCAAAAATATCTGTCATTGTCCAGGAAAGGATCACAAAGATGACTAAGGCACCAAGAACGGCAAAAACGACTTTTTTTGCTAAATCCGCTGACCGCTTCCGAATTTCCCCTTCTGTTTTTAAAGTTAAAAAATTTAGCCCATGCAAAAAAGTTAATAATGTAACCGTCAATCCGCCCCATAACGAATAAATATTAATAAAATCTGTAAAACCCGCGGACAAGTTCATATTTTTATCAATTGGCATTCCTTTTAACATACTAGTGAATAGGACACCTAAAAGGAATGGTGGCAAAAGGCTGCCGAAAAAGATCGTCCAGTCCCAAATATTCGTCCAGCGCTGGTTTGCAACCTTGCTGCGAAATTCAAATGAAACTCCTCGGCCAATCAAACATAGCAAGACTGCCAACAGCGGGATATAATAGCCACTAAATAGTGTAGCATACCAGTTTGGAAATGCAGCAAAAATGGCGCCACCCCCGGTTAATAGCCAGACTTCATTGGCATCCCAGAAAGGTCCAATGGCATTGACCATCACCGATCGTTCCGTCTGATTGCGGGCTAAAAATCTTGTTGACATGCCGACACCAAAATCAAAACCTTCCAGGAAGAAAAAGCCAATAAACACAACAGCAATTAGGACAAACCATAATTCGTTTAATTGCATTTTAGGCACCTACCTTATTGAACGGATCTGCGGAAATGGGACTTTCAATACCTTGATGGGCGCCGGGGCCTTTTTTAATTTCACGAACCATCAAATAGACCATCACGGTTGCTAGAATCGTAAAAATCAAGACATACATAATAATTGAAAACAGCACAGTGCCTGCGGAAACGTTCGGCGAAACGGAATCAGCTGTTGTCATCAAGCCGAAAACAGTCCAAGGCTGGCGGCCAACTTCCGTCATGATCCACCCAAATGTATTTGCAAGGAATGGGAATGATATCGCTGGAACTAAAAATTTCAAGTAAGTATTGCTTTGTTCCAATTTTCCTTTTTTCCAAAAGATCAAGCCGATGATCGAGAGAAGGATCATCGCGACACCAAAACCGATCATTAACCGGAAGCTCCAGTAGGTGGTTTTTACCGGCGGAATATAATTTGTATCCTTGCCGACTTTCGCATCATATTTTTGCGAATATTCCTTTTGCAATGTTTCCATTCCTTTTAAGCCGCCTTCAAATTTCCCATATGATAGAAAGCTTAACGCGTATGGTATATTGATCTCGAATTTGTTTTCTTTTTTGGCAGTGTCAATGATGGCAATTGCTGACCATGGAGCCGGGTCAGCAGTATCTTGCCAAATTGCTTCAGCAGCAGCCATCTTCATCGGCTGGGTTTTTACAAGATACTTTGCTTGCAAGTCACCAGAGACTGCTGCTCCCAAGCTGCCAATTAAACCAATAACGAAAGCAAGCTTGATCGATTTTTTATAAAACTCAACTTGTCTTTTTTTCAACAAATTAAATGCGCTAATGCCGGCTACAAAAAAGGCTCCTGTGCTAAGTGCCCCTGTAATAACATGCGGAAATTCGACCCATACCTGGCCATTGGCAATTAAGGCCAAAAAATCGTTCATTTCGGCTCGGCCATTCTTTAGCGCATAACCAACTGGATGTTGCATAAAGGAATTGGCTGTCAAAATCCAAAATCCTGATAACATTGTTCCAATCGAAACAAGCCAAATGCTTGTTAAGTGAACTTTTTTCGGCAGACGATCCCAGCCAAAAATCCATATTCCGATAAAAGTAGACTCCATAAAAAAGGCAAGCAATGCTTCAATCGCAAGTGGTGCACCGAATACATCCCCGACGAAACGGGAATAATCCGACCAGTTCATCCCGAATTGGAACTCCTGAATAATACCGGTGACAACCCCGACGGCAAAATTGATTAAAAACAAATGCCCCCAGAATTTCGCCATTTTCTTGTAAATTTCATTGTTCTTTACAACATACAAAGTTTGCATCAAAGCGACCATAAAAACAAGGCCAATCGTCAGCGGAACAAAGAAAAAATGATAAATAGTGGTCACGGCAAATTGAATTCTGGCCAAAAATAGTTGATCCATATACCTTTCCCCTCTCAAAATTTTCAAAGTTTCGTTAATCATGCTCGTTTTTTCACAAAGAATAAAGACTTAAGACTACTAATACAGAATACAAATCAAATAAGCCGGCTTTTGAAAATTGATAACAATAACAATTATTTGGTTAAACTTGTTATTGTATCAAATCTCAGTATTATCTTAGCAGACATTAATCACATTTCATCACTGCTTTTTGTCTAATTTATGACAACTAGATAAGAAATTTTCAGCGATTTTCGGTAAACTAAAAACCCGCTCAACCATTTGAGCGGGTTAACAAGTTTTAAATAGTTTTAATGTAGGATCTTGAATATACCAATGATCAATCGGAATAATGGTTGATACTGTTAAAATGAATGAAGGAATTTTTTCAACAATAAAAACGATGGCACCGATTATTTTATCAAGCATCATAAAGGCTTCGCCGTGAGAGTATGCCAGCAAGTCTTTTTCTATTTGAATCAGGGAAGTTAAAATGGCTTGTTTCTCTTCTGCTCCTACTGAAATCTGGGGGGAAAACCTTAGTATCCATTCTTGGCCCTCAATCGAAAATCGGTACATATACTCCTCCCTCTATCCGCCAGACATTGATTATTAAAAAGTATGAGCTTGGGAAAAATTTATGTTTAAAACAAGGTAGATTTCAGACATTTTTTAATATTGGCAGATTTTAAGTTAAGATTAAATGAAAAAACGCTTCCATTCCTTGACTGTCCCACTTTATTCATGTATATTAAAATCATCATGATACAGAAAAATCGTCGCAAGTCAATTGCCGGTAATGTCTGCACCATGAGAATATTTAACGAAGACGCTAGTTGTGTCTTGATAGGCTTAGGAGGAAGAAGCATTATGCAAAACGGTAAAGTAAAATGGTTCAACAATGAAAAAGGCTACGGTTTTATTGAAGTCGAAGGCGGAGACGATGTATTCGTACACTTCAGCGCAATCCAAGGTGATGGCTTCAAGTCTTTAGAAGAAGGCCAAGAAGTATCTTTTGAAATCGTTGATGGTAACCGTGGACCACAAGCAGCAAACGTGGTAAAACTTTAATCCAAAATACACTCAAAGGCTGGCAAACACTGCCAGCCTTTTTATTTTATGAAAGCAGTTTACCGTATTCCTTTAACTTCTCCCCAACCGTGCACTGGGAAATGCAAAATCGATGGGCGACCCTTTTTCCTTCCGATTTCCGCAAATATTTATACAGGAAACACCCATCGCAATAGTGAGACATCGTTGATTGCAGTGTCTCAAATACGTCAGTCCTGTTCTTTTCTTTCATTTCATTTCGTTCCTTTCCATTTTCATTAAAGCAATTGGGTTTTAGAAAAGATCTCTTTTCCTTCAAGTGCCTGGCTTGCCAGTTTATCGGCGTCTTTATTATCATTTCTTGGAATTACGGTATACCTTGGGTCAAGACCAAGGCTTTTGATTTTCGCTTCAATTCGATCAAGCCATTTATTCAATACATCTTCGTAGCATGGCCATTCCCCCTCAAGCTGTTTTAAAACAACTTGGGAATCTCCTCGAAATTCACATGGCAAATGATGAACTTTTAGCTCTTCTAGAATGGAGAGAGCAAAATAGAGCGCAGCATATTCCGCTTCATTGTTTGTATCCATTTCATCAATGCGCTGATTGGCGCGGACACGAAATTTCTTTTTCCCTTGTTTGAAAAAAATCACTGCCCCGAGGCCTGCCACTGCTGCATCTTTGTTAAATCCGCCATCAAAAAAGACCAATAAATCATGCGGATCCTCTTCAATTTCACTTACCAGTTTTTTCATTTCTTTTAACGTCCATGTTGTTCCCATCTCATCGGTGAATAAAAGCTCAGTTGCTTTCCCGGTTTTCTCAATCTCTACACCTGTCTGTATCGCCAGTTCACCTGAAATATATTCCGAAGTAAATGGCACTTTCCCATTTCCTTTTACATGGTAGTTCCATTGTATTTTATATTTCATTTTCGTCAAACCTTTCTTTTCGATTCTGTACTCTTATCATACCCATGCAAAGAAATTAGAAAAAAGCATAAAAATTATGATAAAATTTTTGTAACGAATCAAATGGAGGAAATAAAATTGATCGAAGTTTATATTGACGGGGCCAGTGCCGGCAATCCAGGGCCAAGCGGTGCAGGAATCTTTATCAAAGGACAGGAAA
>JAKACS010000174.1 GCA_021821235.1 Bacillota bacterium | reverse complement strand
AATTAAATGGATGATGATTAATTTACCCATATTTTTAGACTAGCTATGAAAAAAACTCCTTTTTGTATCTACATTCATATATTGAAATAAAGCAGGCAATGGAGCAGCTATGCATTTTTCTAGAATGGAGTGTGTTTTCATTGGAACGGGGTTTTTCCAGAGAATATCAACTTAAACAGACTTACTATCATGCCGTTCTGAATGGGGATTTTCCAACGGAATCGCAGGAAATCATCAAATTGATTAGAAATAAATCATTTAAGGGCATCATTGTTTATCCTGAGGCCCTTTTTTTTGAACCGATTCGACGTCCACAACAATTTTTGAAAAATTTCGCATCTCGGGGCTATTTATGTTTATTTTGTCATCCTGGTACTGAATTTGGTATGGAGGAAATTGAAGAAAATCTTTTTCTGGTGAGAAAAGAAGAATTTCTATTGCCTGTTTTACGGACAAAATCGGTGCTCGTCCTGTGCACATGGATGATGCAAATGGCGTGGGCGGATCTGCTTCCACATAAATTCATTTGGTATGATATACACGATAGAATGGAGAATTTTTCTTTTTTCGATGAAAATATGGTTAAGCGGCATGAAAAAATGGTATTGGAGGCCGACCTTATCACATATTCTGCAAAAGATTTATTTCCTGCTGCAAATGACGAAAAGGAAATCGTTTTTCTGCCAGAAACGGGAAGCACAGAAACAGATGTTGTTGAGCAAAAAATAAAAGAACAGGTAAAAGGCTGGCCTCTCTTCGCAAATGATAATATGGCTGGAAAAATCGCTGTTAGTGCTGCCACTTTTTTTGATTTTAAGGGAGAACTTTTCTATTCAGGGGGAGCAGAAAGATATTTAACCGACCTAGCAGAAATCTGTACAGAACTGGGTAGAGAAATGGTGATCTTTCAGTATGGCGATTATTATTGGATTCGAAGATACGGTGATGTGGATGTCGTATCCCTTTCAAGAGCTGGACACAATACCAGTGATTTTTCATTTGAATGTGTAAAACAGTATAATCGTTTTTTTTATGAAGAAGTTACGGAACGGGCGAATCTTAGTATCTATTCAGCATTTTTTCAGGCATGGCCAGTGGCGGTACAACCTAGTATCGGTATCAGTCATGGTGTTGCATGGGATAATCCTGCGTGCCAATTCTCCTCAGGAGAGCAATTATGGGAGCAAAACAAACGCTTTATTGAGGGTGCCAGACTGCTGAAATGTATGGTTTCAGTGGATAGCAATACAGCGAATTGGTTCCAAACGATTGATTTTGAAACTGGAAATAAAATGAAGGTAATCCCTAATTATGTTGACTTAAATCAATTTTATCCTCTAACCCAAAGAGAGGAAAATGGAAAGATCACGATTCTTTATCCAAGAAGATTATATGAGCCAAGAGGTTTTCACCTCGTGCTCGGGATTCTCGATGACATTCTCGACACATTTCCGAATGTAGAATTCCATTTTGTTGGTCAAGGGGATAATCAGGATGTTAAACATCTTCTGGAAAAGCAGAGAATATGGGGAGATCGAATAAAATGGTCCTGTATGGCACCTGAAAACATGCATCAGGCATACCAGACGGCAGACATTACATTAATTCCCACATTGTATAGTGAGGGAACAAGTCTTTCCTGTCTCGAAGCGATGGCTTGCGGAAACGCGATCGTTGCAACAAGAATAGGCGGGCTGACGGACTTAATTATCGACGGGTATAATGGTCTAAGAATCGAACCGCAGGAAAAGGATTTAAAAGAGGCGATTCTAGAATTGGTCAGTAATAAAGAGAAAAGAAAATATTTAAGCAGCAACGGTTTAAAAGTAGTTAAATCTTTTTCTAAAGAAAGATGGATTGAAAAATGGTCGGCCCTTCTTCAACAGGAAATAAGGAAGGATAATATATTTCGTAAAAAATCAAATTTAATCGTTATTTATATAGAGGAAAAAACACTTTCCAATAAAAGATTTGGAAATTTTATTACTGACCTATTAGCTGAAGGTGATCTTGTTTATCTTTTTGTCAAAGACCTTGATATTCAGCACGAGAAGAGTTTCAGTAGGATTCAGTGGATGAAATGGTATGCGCCAATTTTTGCGTCACCAGTTAAAATTTTTTACGAAAAAAAATTAAAAGACGAAGTTTACGCTCGTTTAGGTGATGAAATAAAAAATGCACGGATGTTGGAGATATTGCCACTTAAATAGTCTGCCATTACCCGCTCAATCCATAGTGAAGCGGTGGAAAAAATCCAACTCGAAGAAATAAAAAAGGCCTTATCTGCGAGGATAAGGCCTTTTTTTGTGAAATTTGGGTGTTGCCAAGTATTGATTCTACTGCTTACATGCTATTCTTAGTAAATACTTTGCTGCAATTTTCCCAGATTCACCACGATAATCAGCGGGCAAGATTCCTTCAATAAAATCTTTGGCATTTTTATCTATGCCATGGTGTATAGCATAGTATACTTGATCGATGAGTTGGTTAAAATCATCTGCATGAAAGCCAATATTTTCGCTAAAAATTTTCTCTTCAAACGAACCTTTGTAGAATTGAAGAATTTTCTCCTTAATCAGCCAATCTGGGAAAACAACTGGTTTACCAACAGCCCAAGCTTCATAAACTATGCTGCTAACGTCAGAGATAATCACATCAGCATCTACAAGCTCTTTTAGAACAGGGAGTTTATTCTCTTTGTTATAAGGATGAACCGAAGTAATCACTTCTAAATCCTTTGGGAATTTATCTATCCAATGTTCAAAGTCCGGATAACTTGAATGACAATTGGAATGAGACGGTGCCCATAAGACCAATTTTTTCTCTGATGTTTTTTTCTTGATTTGGCCATTAAAGATCGGATCCAATTTAGCATAACCAATGGTGACTAGTTTCTCATTTGGAACTCCTAAGTGTAACATCTTCTGAGCCCAACGTGGACCAGACACACATATAACATCATATTTTTGAATAAAATTTAAAAGATTTTTATAATAGTTTTTATCTCCGATACCATGATCAATATAAATGTTTACACCCGGCCCAAAGTTAACCATCTGATAATAAGTTTTTTCAATAAAAAAGTGGACGTTTACTGCATCGGGAAGTGACTTCTGGGAGATTTTATATTCGGAAAGATGAATGGTAATTGGGTCAATGATACTTCGAATGATATTGCCATAGGATGATCCTGGAGCAGGAATTACGAAATTGATGATCATCTTATTTATCTTCCCCTCCCTGTAAAAACTGTATGATCCGTTTATAGTCATCGATGGAGTCTACTTCGCCCCAAAAATTAGTGCCGATGTCTTTTACATATATCTCTCTTTCTCCTAAAAAAGAATAAAGAATGTTTTCCCACCAAAGGTCATGTTGTTGGTTTTGAATCAAATCATCCAATCTTTCTTTAAATGTGGGTATGAAATCTTGGCCAACTTTGGCAATTCCAATATATTCCCCACTAATCTCATTGATTGGCAAATTTTTACCGTGGTTCATTAATTTATGATCGCGATAATGAAATTTATAATCGCCTTCTTCCTTTCTTCGCGGGTCGACGAATAGAACTGGACTCTTTTTTTCTGAAATGATTAAATCCATTGCTTTATTTTCAAAAAAAACATCTGCATTTAAGAACAGAAAATCATCGTTTTTAATAAATTCACGAGCAAACCAGAGAGAAGCAATACTATTTGTACAGTCAAAAAACGGATTATAGAAAAAGGTCACTTGATTGTTTTTAAACAATTCATAAAAAACATTGGCTTTATAACCAACAACAATTCCAATTTCTTCGATAGTATGGTTTTTTAACTCACGTATTGTATTTTCAATTAAAGTAATTCCGCCGATATCCACAGTGCTTTTTGGAATACCCTTAATATCCATTTTCATTCGCGTCCCCATACCGGCAGCCATTAATAATGCTTTCATAATAAGCCTTCTTTCTTCATATTGTGAAGCGCATCAATCAATCTTTGATTATCAGAAAAGGATAATTTGCCTATATGGCCGACCCTAAATAACCGGTTTTTCAACAATCCCCCATTTGGATTAACAATCAGATGATAGCGGTTTTTTAGATGCTGAAAAATTTCGTATGCATCTTTGCCATTTGCGGAACTAAGGGGAGTTAAAGCGTTGGATAAACTTTCAGATTCAATTACTAATGGCAAATCCTTTATTTTTTCCCGAAAGTCTTCTGCAAGAGATTGTGTATGCTGGATGACGGTTTCTAAGCCAACTTTCTTTATTTGTTCCAGCCGCTTGGAAAGTTGTAGCAGAACACCTACTGCGGGAGTAAACGGTGTTTGTCCTCGCTTACTATCTTCCAAGTATTGCTTAAGATTAAAATACAAAGAACATACTTGCTGTTTGCATATTCTATCTGTGGTTTGTTTATTAACAATTAAAATCGAGATGCCAGGCGAAACAGCCAGAGCTTTTTGCGAACTAATAATCGCTATATCAATATTCCATTCGTCCATATAAAAGGGGTCGGCCATAAATGAACTGATTGCATCGACTATAAACAGCAAACCCTCTTCTTTGCAAAATTCCCCAATTGTAGGCAGGTTATAATAGACACCAGTTGAAGTTTCGTGTGCATTAATTAATAAACCGGTGTACCCCCTGTCTCGAAATGGTTCCAAATCCTCTCTGACTAATGCTTTTCCTGGTGGTAATAAAATCGAAGAATACGGAATTTGCAGTGTTTGACAAATCATTTCAAACCTTTCTCCAAATGTTCCGCCATTGATTATTAAAACCTTGTCCTTGCTAGAAAAGACGTTCCCTATAGCTGCCTCCATGGCCCCTGTACCAGAAGCGGTTAAGAAAATTGCTGCTGAATCTTCTTTCGTACGGGCAAACTCTTTGATTAAGTCGCAGCTTCTTAGCATCATTTGCGAGAATTCCTCTGTTCGGAAATACGGAAGTTTGTATCCTAAAGGTTCGAATATGGCTGGATCCATTTCGACGGGCCCAACAGTAAAGAGCGTTGTAGTATCCTCTCTCAAAATGAGTTCACTTCCATTGTTTTTATTTCGATTTCATGAAACGTAAACTGCTTAATCGAAAAGAAATGCAAAAAGTACATAGTAAACCGATACTTTTTTTGTATACTATGTAGCCTGCTAAATAAATGACACGGCTGCTGTAAGGAACTGAACTGAGATAAACGACAAAAAAAGGAGCATCATCCGTTGGGTGTCCTCAATCTAAAAGAAGATAAACCAAGGAGTTCCGCCCCTTACATTTATGACCTATGTAAAAAGATGAGGGAAGTGACAATGAATAAATTATCCTTCGCGGATTTCGAGAATGCTTCTTCCGCCAAGAAAGGCATGTCCCGTTTTAATCGTGGCAATTGTATCAAATCCGTTTTTTTGATAAACTCTTTCCACTCTTTCGCTAATCGGAAAAACCCATAGATTTTCCAGCTCTCGTTCGGCAACCACACGCTGAATATGACGAATCAGATGACCGATCAAACCCCTTCCCCGGAATGCTTCTAACGTTGCAACGCTCTCCATTCGCGCCTGATTTTCATGTGCAAAAATGCAGGCAGTTGCACACGGCATCCCCTCATACCGAAGAAGAAAATGGGTATATGCAGGCTGGCGAAATTCATGCGCAAAAGCTTTTTCACGCACACTTCTGCCACCCAATTCTTTGATGCTGCACTCAATCTCCAGCGCTTCGTCAAAATTGGTTGCTGTTACTTGCTCAATCGTTATTCGTGGATCTTTTTTCCCCTCCACGGTCTGTTTGTTCCACATTTGAACGGGATCAATAGATTTCTCAATGCCAAAGCCATAGGCTGCGAGTTCACTTAGTAAAGTTTGATGGCTGTCCAAATCATAAAGATAAAACCGTGGGATTAACTTTCTTTTTTGATAAAAAGAAACGACTTCATCGATTACCTTTTTGGGCTTATCTATTGTGGAATCAACATGGGCGTGGTTGGCATCATAATAATTGGGTTGAGCTTCATTGTAGAAAAAGCAGCCCCAGTCTGTATCGATTCGATTCGTAAACGTTGCTAAATAAGCGAAATCCAGTTCAAGTACCTTTTGTAACATGTCCATTCGTGTGCCCCCTTTTTCTCTATTTTACGATAAAAAGCACGTTAAGAAAGAGCTTTCGCAATACTTCCTGCTTTGTGTTACAATTTTTCTAGTCAAAATGGAGCAAAGGACGAACAAAATGAGCAAAACAGTACCCGTTCAAAAAAATGAATATATCGAGGTTGTTTTTGAAGATTTGACCCATGATGGGGCAGGGGTCGCCAAGGTAGATGGTTATCCAATCTTCGTCCCCAAGGCGCTACCCGGCGAAAAGGCGAAAATCAAGGTCATTAAGGCAAATAAAGGTTACGGTTTTGGCCGTTTGATCGAGCAGTATGAAAAAAGCCCGCATCGCGTCGACATCCCTGGCAGTGAAGTCCATAAATATGGCGGCTGCCAGCTGGAACATCTCAGCTATGAAGGCCAGCTGAAATACAAAGAAAACCTTGTCCGCCAAGTGTTGACAAGGATTGGAAAGCTTGAAAAGGTTACAATTCATCCGATTTTAGGAATGGATGATCCGTGGCATTACCGCAACAAGGCGCAAGTGCCTGTCGGTGAAAAAGCTGGGAAGCTGATTGCCGGTTTTTTTAAACCAAGAAGCCATGAAA
>JAKACS010000173.1 GCA_021821235.1 Bacillota bacterium | reverse complement strand
CTTTTCTTCCTCAAGATCCTGGACAACGTCTTCCGTTAATTCTCGAGTGGACTTTTTGAATTCTTTTAGCGTTTGTCCAAAGGCACGGCCAATTTCCGGCAGTTTTTTTGGTCCGAAAATAATCAAGGCAAGCGTTAAAATTAAAATTAATCCGGGTATCCCAATATTCGAAAACATGGACATACATCCCCTTCTGTTTATGTCTCAATCTAACTTGATTATAGTATGTTTATGTTGTTTTTACTGCAATCCAAACGAAAAGTCATAGGAATTTCACAATATCGATCAAAAATACAAGAACTGTGTTTAAAAGCATTTTAAAAAAGAAATTCGTGATCCAAACTTTTACATGCTAACAATAACATAAAATGAAAGATTCTGAGTCGGGACAGCTTTCAAAATCTATTGCATTCTTTCATAAATACAAAATTCATAATCGTATGGATTTTGCTCGTTTCTCAATCCTTTTTCCCGTGACAGTAAAACCCAATTGTTTAGATCAAGCGGGGGGAAAAAAGTATCCCCGTCAAATCGCTCATGAATATAGGTGATGTAAAGCCGACTAGCGAAACGCAAAAGAGCGCGAAAGATTTCCGCTCCCCCGATTACAAAGATTTCTTCATCCTGTTTGTTTGCAAAATTCACAAATTCCTCAATCGAATGAAATACTTGACAGCCTTTACAAGAAAAATCCGGGTTGCGGGTAATAACCATGTTTGCCCTTCCTGGCAGCAAACGGCCAATCGATTCATGTGTTTTTCTCCCCATAGCGACAGGGTGCCCCATCGTCACTCTTTTAAAAAATTTCAAATCCTCGGGAAGCCGCCATGGCAGCTGATTGTCCTTTCCGATTACTCGATTCTCATCCATTGCCCAAATAAATGAAATCAAACACTGACCACTCCTTTAATATGTGGATGCGGATCATATCCCTCCAAGTGAAAATCTTCATATGTAAATGAGAAAATATCTTTTACATCGGGATTAAGAATCATTTTTGGCAACGGTCTCGGTTCACGCTCCATTTGTATTTTCACTTGCTCAAGATGGTTTTTATAAATATGAACATCACCAAATGTGTGAATAAACTCCCCGGGCTCGAGATCGCAAACTTGAGCAATCATTAACGTTAACAAGGCATAGGATGCAATATTAAAAGGCACTCCAAGAAACACGTCTGCAGAACGCTGATAAAGCTGGCAGGAGAGCTTCCCGTCTGCTACATAAAATTGGAACATGCAATGACATGGAGGTAACGCCATCTTTTCAATCTCAGCAACATTCCAAGCATTGACAAGCAATCTTCTGGAATTCGGATTCTTTTTAATTTGATCTACAAGCTCGCTAATTTGATCTACGGTTGATCCATCTGCTCCTGTCCATGAACGCCATTGATGTCCATAAACCGGACCCAGTTCCCCTTTTTCATCAGCCCATTCGTTCCAGATTCGAACGCCATGATCTTGCAAGTACTTTACATTTGTATCTCCCTTTAAAAACCAAAGCAATTCATAAATAATCGATTTCAAATGAAGCTTTTTCGTTGTAACGAGCGGAAACCCCTCTGCAAGATTGAATCTCATTTGATAGCCAAACGTGCTGATTGTTCCAGTCCCTGTACGATCTTCTTTTAGATGTCCATTTTTCAAAACATGTTCACAAAGCTGCAAATATTGCTTCAAACTAACTACTCTCCTTTAGTGTAATTCATCCATTTATTTTACCAGACTTTTTGACCAAAACCTATATCAATCGCTCAAACAACTTTTCAGAAAAAAAGCTGCCGATCGGCAGCTTTTTTCTTCATACTTCTAGTCCAAAATTGCGGCAAAGGGCTGCTAAACCGCCGGCGAAGCCGCTGCCTACCGCACTAAATTTCCAATCGCCATTGTGGCGGTACAGTTCACAAATGACAACTGCCGTTTCTACAGAAAAATCTTCACCAAGATCATAGCGGAGAACCTCTTGATTCGTTGCCTCATCGACCAATCGAACAAACGCATTGGATACTTGGCCAAAATTTTGGTTCCTTGCCTCTGCATCATGAATCGTTACGGTTATGGCAATACGGTGAACACGCGAAGGAACTTTGCTAAAATCAATTTTGATCTGTTCGTCATCCCCTTCGCCTTCCCCTGTCCGATTATCACCTGTATGTTCAACACCGCCGGATGGATGGGCAAGATTATTGTAAAAGATAAAATCAGTGTCTTCGGTAACTTTTCCATTTGCATCGGTTAAAAATGCAGATGCATCAAGGTCAAAATCATGGCCTCCCGAGTACCGGTTCGTATCCCATCCCAGACCGACAATTACTTTTGTCAAACCCGGATTGGTTTTCGTTAGATCGATCCTTTGTCCTTTGCTTAAATTAATCCCCATTCATCTCACCTCATTGTCATTTTTTCCTCTGAATTGTTTAATTTGTGTAAGCACGAACGACTTCGCCAAGGCTTGCAGCATTTGTAGCATTGCCAACAGCAGCAAACTTCCATTCACCGGCATTGCGATAAATTTCACCAACAACTAAACACGTTTTCCCACTGTAATCTTCCGTTAAATTATACCGTAGCAATTCCTGCTGGTTGCCCGCATTGACAATCCGAATAAAAGCATTGCGGATCATCCCGAAGTGCTGTCTACGTTTAACGGCATCATAAATATTCACAACAAAGACGAGCTTTTGAATATTCGCGGGAACTCGATTTAAGTCGACAACGATTTGTTCATCGTCACCATCTCCATCACCGGTTAAATTATCGCCGGAATGTTGCACACTGCCATCTTTGCTTTTCAAATTCCCAAAATAAATTACATCATTGTTGCTTTGAAGCCGCTCATTATCACCAAGCATAATAACCGAGGCGTCACAATCAATATTCGATGTACTGCCACCGCCAAACAGGGAACCGAGAAATCCCTTTCCTCCGTTTTGAACGGGATCCCAGCCGAGACCTACCAAGATCTTGGAGAGACCAGGATTACCTTTAGTCAAATCAACTCTTTGTCCTTTTTGTAAATTAATTGCCAAATCAATCACCTCATAAAAATAAGTAATGGGAACTTAGTCAATATGTAGTTTTTATCTTTATCAACGGACGAAAATCGCCGCATTGATTGCTGCTTATTTTTGCTTCAGCTGTTTAAAGTTTTCCTGCAGCTGTTCTAAACGTTTTGTGCCTTCTGCCCTTAGTCGCTTGTTTTCTTCTTCAATTGCTTTTGTTTCCTGCATTCCTTTGATAATAATGTTCCACGATTCCTCTATCGTTTCAATTTTTATGCTTGGACCGCCGGCCAGCCGGGCAATATCAGCACTTTGCTGTGAAATATTTTGCGCGTTTCGCACAAGCATTTCGTTTGTTCTTCGATCAAGCTCGCTCATTGACTCAGCAACAAGTTTCTGTCTTTTTGCGGCTACAGCTTGAATTAAGCCATTTTTAAAGATTGGAATGGTTGTGACAAAGGCTGAATTAATTTTCCCGATAAGTTTTGTATTTCCTCTTTGCAGCAGGCGGATCTGCGGTGCCGTTTGCAATGCCACCATTTTGGCCATTTCCAAATCATAAATTCTTTGTTCCAGCAATTCGATGACATTTTTTAAACTGTCAAGCTGCATGGATACCAGCTGATCCCCTGCAGCAGCGCGGCTTTCGAGCTGGGGAAGCTGGATGTTTTTTAATTCTTCTACCTTCATTTGACCGGCTACGACATACTTTTCCAGCGTCAAATAATATTGGTAGTTTTGCTCATACATTTGCTCAAGCATATTAGTGGAATCGACCATCTCATGCTGGTATTTCGATATTTCCACATAAACTTTGTCAATTTCTCCACCCATTGTTTGATACTTTCCAAACAATTTTTCGACGACTTTTTCCCCTTTTTTAAAAAGCTTTCCAAAAAATCCTGGTGAAGTTTTCTGGAAGTCCTTTGGATCAAATTTGTCCATGATTCTTCCAAGCTGTTTCAAAAGTTCCCCTGAGTCTTCAATTTTCGTTGTCCGCATATTGTTTAAAATTTGATCCGAAAAATGCGAAATTTGTTCGGCCGGCTCTTTTCCAAATGACAAAATTTGAATTTGATCGCGTTCATCGATCGACTTGACCAAATTTTGAACCTCGAGCTCTTTCCGAAGAGCGAGCTTAATATCTTCAGCTTTCGCTTCTGTTAATCGATCTTCAACATGAGCGGGCGTTAAACCTTCAAATGAATTAGCTGATGGATTCATTCTTCATTCTCCCCTTAAATTTTTTAGAAACCCATGCAGAAAGTTTTTCTTCAGCTTGGAAGCTGTCCTGAATTCCTGATCAAAGACAACTTCCTCAAGCCAATGGGTATCATATAAATCATCATCAAGATAGTTTTCGATATCATTATGGCCAGCAGGGTTATAAACAACCACATCGGCTCCAAAATGATTCAGCAACAATAGCAATGCGGCATCAGATCTTGAAAGTTGGCCGTGCCGCTCATTATTGTAAAGAACAAATTTAGGCACAGTTTGCGAGTAATCAAATTTCTCCAGCAATTGAATGATATTCTTTGGAATATGCATTGCAGTGCTGAACAAATAAACTCTTACCTCCTCATCTTTTTCATTCGGCAATTTCTTAAGACGAGGATTTTCACAAATTTGTTTCACCGTACAGGCAATTCCCATTTGCAGTCCTGCTGGCAGATGGGAGTAGGTCCAATAGTGTGCTTGTATCATTTTTTCCGGATCTAAACTGCCATCCTTGTTAAGGGCGCTGCGATAATGAAAACGAAAGTCATTGGCTGTTTCGCTTGTAAAGGGAAATTGCTGAATTAAAAGGCTTTGACTGGTTTGGATAAGCCCATTGATCCGTTCCCAATATTCTTTTTTGTTTGTACTCACACCTTGTATTTTTGCGAAAAGAGACGGGATTTTTACATGACCGTACTCCACTTCAAACCCCGGTCGGATCATGGCTAGTTCCTTTCCTAAAATAAACAGCTCGTCATACGTTGTTTTTAACGTAAGTGAGGTTGGAATATATTCCCGTAACTGCCATGGCTTATACAGTCCAGAGCCGTCCTGATGGAGAATTGATTCAATTTCTTTCGAAGCCCGATAGGCAACTGTTGTTTTCCGATTTCGTTTTTCAGTTGGAAACGGTTCTGGCGCTTGCCTATTTGGATAATGATAAACAAACATCTGCTCTTCTACGATTTCTGCGAGCGGCTCCTTGCCCTCTGGATGAAAAAGCACAAGATCGCAACCCAAAATCATTATATAATAAAGGAAATATTGATGGCTTTTTTTAAAATCGCCATACCATAAAAATTTAGGCATTGCCATTTTTGGATCTGCCTTTGTTAACAGATCAAGCAGATGGTTTTTTGACCATTTTACAAGATCAACTAACACCCTTCTTAAATCGGGATGATCCATGCCGCCCGGCTCTCTTTTCTCAAAAAGACTGAGCGTTTCGATCATTGCTTCCCGTAATTTACGGTGAATCAGCGGATTTTCGGATTTTAAAATTAATTGTTCCCCATCAAGGAAGGCGGCAAACCGATTGATGGATAGCTTTTGCTCCTTGTTAATCGCCAAAACCTTTTGAACCGCCTGAAACTGCCGGTTATCAATTGTTTTGTCAAGCGTTCCGTCACTTAATAACGATAAACCGAATTCAGGCAAATGAACATAATCATACAACTGGTTGTAGTATTCGTCGTCATCAATTGGAACACCAAGAAAGGTGGCGACAACTTGCCCAATTTCAATCACCCCATTTTCCATTGAAAACTTTGGCCGTTCAGGAAACGGTTTTTTTACCAAATCGAGCCAGTTTTCAAATGAGAGGGCGATTTTATGAACGTTTAATTGATTATATGATGGAATCATCTCGGTCCCTTCCCTCTAAAAGCGAAAGATTTTAAATCTGTTACCATTCCATCATAACATAGTTGCTTATTCCGTTCATTTATTTATGAATCAAATAAAGAAATGTTTCATTGTTCACAAGTCCATTTGCTTTTTCACCTTTTTTCCTGTCCATTCATACTATTAAGTACTCACAAAAAAGCAGGTGAATTAAAATGAGATTTCTTTATCGCCGGCCAAGAATTGAAACCATTCAGGAAGAACTTGATACGGTTATGGACGTTATGCTGTCCGATTTCTTTATCTATATCGACTTGTTTTGGTATAGTTTAATCTTCTCCTTGCTTCTTTCACCAATTGTTCATTCTTTTCTTTTCTTTTTGATTATTTTCTTGAGCTGCTATGCCATTTTTAGCTGTCTTTATCATTTTGTTTTTAAATGTTCTAGTGTGAAAGATTAGCAGCTTACTCCAAGAAGCGATAGAAGTTGCTGCAAAATCTCTTCTCCCGCCGCGATTCCCTGGCTATTTGTTCGAAGTACACCTGCAGCTAGACTTTCATTTGCCAACTCACCATGGCGAGGGATCAGCCGAACTTTACAGCGTGCAAGAAAATCCCAGTCAAGAATAGAGTCACCAGCCCCAGCGATTGCCTGATCACCTTCCCGTTCGCAAATATAGCTTAGCGCATCCCCTTTATTGATCGGCTTCGGGATAAAATACAGTTTCCTTCCTTGTATGGAAGCATTCCATCCAAATGAATGTGCAGCCTTCATGATCGTTTCTTTTTTCAGCCAATAGGGATTCTTGTCGAAAACAAAATAGAAAAATGCATCTTCG
>JAKACS010000172.1 GCA_021821235.1 Bacillota bacterium | reverse complement strand
ACATTTGTCTGATTGTCAATAGCCGCAAGCATGCCGTCCAAATCATGATTCCCGTTTACAAGGGGAATTTCTTTGATTGCAGCACCATCTAAAATGGCGTTATGGCGGTATTGCGGAAAAGTGGGTGTCGCCATAACTGTGTTCGTACTTGGGCCAAGCAGCGATCTGGAAATGATTTGAATTGTTTCATCTGAACCATTGCCAAAAATAAGTTCGTCTTGTCCAACGCCTAGTACAGATGCCAATTTTTCTCTTAAATCTGTAGCATATCCATCCGGATAAATTGCCAGACTCTTTTGATAATCTTTTATTGCATTTGAAACTTTTTTTGAGCAGCCGAACGGATTTTCATTGGATGCAAGTTTCGTTATTTTTTCCAAATTAAATTGTCTTTTTACCTCTTCAATCGATTTTCCCGGTTGATACGGCTTTAATGAAAGAAGCTGTTCTTTCCACCTCATGATCCTTCACCTCATTCAAACTCACTTTACCTTGCTAATATATTAAAGCAATTTCCAAACTTATTTTATCATACTCTCGGAGAATTGTTCGTATTTTTTAAACACCTGCTTCGTTTAGATCTGGTCTCAGTGATTGAGCTTCCTTTAAATAAACGTGGATAATTTCTTCCTGTGTTTTATCTGTATTCAGATGGACCATCACTCTGATGCAATAGTTCAGCGACTCGGGAACATGCATCTCCTGCATACACATGACAGGCACATATGTCCATCCAGGAAACCTCCTTAAAGCTTTTGCAGGAAAAACGGCGTTTACATCATCTGTTGCCGAAATCAACACGGATGCTACTGCTTCAGGTTTAATCCGATTCATTTCAAACATTTTCGCCAAAAGTTCTTCCGTTGCAGATAGAATTAGAGCCTCATCGTTTTGCTCTACTGTCGTCGCTCCTCTCACCCCTCTGATCACTTTTAATCCTCCTTTTGTAGTTTAAACCGTTTTAGATGCTCAAGTACCTGTTCATCTGAAATTGATTGCAGTACCGGGCTGCCTGTCCGTTCGAGTAAAACGAAACGAATCGACTCGCCAATTGCTTTTTTATCTTGCTTCATTCTTTGCAGCAAGCGATCTTCTAGAAGATTTGGCGGAATGTTTGTTTCATAACCAAAGCGGCGAACCCACTTCAGAAAACTTGGCAAATCAAAATCCAATGCAAAATACTCCTTGCTGAGCGATAAAGCAAAGATCATACCGATCATCACTGCTTCGCCATGAGTAATATTGCCATATCCCATCTCGGCTTCGATCGCATGTCCCAAAGTATGGCCAAAATTCAAATAAGCCCGGACGCCTGCTTCGCGCTCATCCCGGGAAACAAACTCCCTTTTGATTTGGACACCACGAACCAATGCACGGCGGAGCTGTTCATTGGTTAACGAATCTAGAGTAGATATCCCGTTTAAAAGTGCTTGATAGAAGTCGGGATCATGGATTAGCGCATGTTTGATTACTTCGGCAAAACCCGAACGGATTTCCGTTTGGGGGAGCGTTTTTAGAAAGTTCAACTCGTAAAAAACGGCCTCCGGCTGGTAAAAGGCACCAATCATATTTTTCCCAAGCGGATGATTGATCGCTACTTTCCCGCCTACTGCGCTATCATGAGCCAGTATGGTCGTCGGGATTTGGATGAAAGGGATCCCACGCATAAACGAAGACGCTACGAATCCCGTAAGATCGCCAACAGCACCGCCCCCAAAAGAAAGGATAACGGAATAGCGATCAAGCCTGTTCTCAAGCGCTGCTGTCAATGCCTGATAGAATACATCGAACGTTTTAGCTTTCTCACCGCTTGGAGCAATAAACACTGTAGCTTCGCGGTCATGTAAAACTTGCAGCAATTTTTCAAGATGCAACGCTGCAACCGTCTCATCCGTGATGATCATCAGTTTCGTCAGCCGCGGAAAACGCTCCCTTAAAAACGGGAGAATGCGGCCTAATGTTCCTTCACCAATAAAGACATCATAGCGTTTTGAATCGGTTTGAATTTGAACTGTCTCCATATTAAAATTCCCTCGCAAATTGCCGCTCTCGCTCAATTTCTTCTGCGAACGTTTGAAATCGGTCGCTGTAAAACTGTTCGACCAATGCACAGGCCAATTCCCATGCAACAACGTTTTCAGCCACAACACTTGCTGCCGGAACAGCACAGCTATCTGAACGTTCAATACTGGCAGAAAACGGTTCTTTCGTTTCAATATCGACACTTTTCAGCGGTTTGTATAAGGTTGGGATCGGCTTCATGACACCGCGAACCACAATGGGCATTCCGGTTGTCATGCCGCCTTCAAATCCGCCCAGGCGGTTTGTCCTTCTCGAATACCCATGTACGCTATTCCATATGATTTCGTCATGAACTTCACTACCAGGCTTTTTGGCTGCTTCAAAGCCTATCCCAAACTCCACCCCTTTAAATGCATTAATACTTATGATGGCTGCTGCGATTTTCGCGTCCAATTTTCGGTCGTAATGAACATAGCTTCCGACACTAGCCGGCATCCCGGTTGCAATCACTTCCACAACGCCGCCGATGGAATCGCCATTCGCTTTGGCGTTGTCAATTGCTTCCATCATCTTCTTTGCTGCGTCTGGATCCGCACAGCGGACAGGAGATGCTTCCGTTTGATCTTTTAAAACATCCATCGGCAGCGTGTAATTCACTGCTGCGGTTATCCCACCAATCTCTACAACATGGGAAACGATTTCTACACCTACAAGCGATAAAAGCTTTTTAGCAACAGCGCCGGCAGCTACCCGGGCAGTCGTTTCCCTCGCTGATGAACGCTCAAGTACATTCCGCATATCGCGATGTCCGTATTTAATCGCACCATTTAAGTCAGCATGCCCGGGACGAGGTCTTGTAATCTTTCTTTTTACTTCTTCCAGAGCCCCTTGTTCCAGCGGCTCTGCTCCCATGATCTGTGTCCAATGCTTCCAATCATCGTTTTGCACGATTAACGCAATCGGTGAACCTAATGTATGGCCATGGCGAACACCCGATGTTATCTGGACAGCATCTTTTTCAATCTGCATCCTTCTGCCGCGGCCATATCCTTTTTGCCTTCTGGCCAGTTCAAAATTAATATCTGCTGCTTCAAGCGGCATTCCTGCCGGTAAGCCTTCTAAAATGGTCGTTAATTGCGGACCATGTGATTCTCCCGCAGTTAAATATCTCATTCTCTTTCCCCCTTCAACTCATTAAAGGATTTTGTATCAATATACCACATGGCTACAAAGAAACATAGTAAAATTATTCAAAATAATATAATTTCGTCCTCCCAGCAATATGAAAATTCCTAGACAAAAAAGAGAAGGAGCCTTCCCGAGCCCCTTATTTTTTTCGATAAAAGAAAGTATCTTCTGTTTCCAACTGATAATTGCTAGGATTAAAAATTTGCTCGGTGCTGCCGACGAAAAAGATACCATCTTGTCGTAAAGCAGCGCTAAACTTGGTATACAATTTATCTTTCGCATCCTCTGTAAAATAAATAAGCACATTTCTGCAAATAATCAAGTCATATGGTCCGCCGAAAGAATCAGCCAAGAGATTATGCTTTTTAAAGGTAACTGTTTTTTTTATTTCATCAGCAACATGATAAAACTCTCCGTTCTTTTTAAAAAACCGGCGTTTGACCGCATCCGGAACTTCATTAAGCGATCTTTCATGATAGTGCCCCATTTTTGCCCGAATAAGCGCATTTTCATCAAGATCGGTTGCTGTAATTGAAATGTCATGAAGGGGCAAGAACCGTGACATCACCATGGCGATCGTATATGGTTCTTCACCAGTTGAACAGGCGGCACTCCATATTTTCGGCCGTTTATTTATTTCCAAAATTTTTGGCATAATTTTATTTTCCAACACTTGCCAACGTTTATAATTCCGGTAAAAATCTGAGACATTGATGGTCATTCGATCGAGAAATTCATTTAAAAGTTGTTGGCTTCTCTTTATTTCCCGAAAAAATTCTTGAAAGGAAGCCAGACCTTTTTTTTCGTAAAGAGAAGTCAGCCTGCGCTTCATTTGAGCTTCCTTGTATTGTGAGAGATCAATTCCGGTCATTTTCTTGATGTTTGCAATAAATTCCTGATAGTCTTGTGACATCTTTCTTTCTCCTTGTATTTTGAACCAACAAAAAGACAGGTTTAACTTGAAAACGGATGCAAAAAAAAGCACTCGTATACAAAAGGATACAAGCGCTTTTTTTGTTCAAGTTAATAAACCCACTCGTCGGCCAACTTCGAATATTCAAGTAAACCGCCCTCTTTAAAAAAGAGGCCGATTTCCCGTTCAGCACTCTCCAGAGAGTCGGAACCATGGATTACATTCTTAGAGACAGTTAAACCATAATCGCCGCGAATGGTTCCTGGAGCAGCATCTTTTGGATTGGTTGAACCCATCATTTTCCGAGCAGTAGCAATGACATTCTCTCCTTGCCACACCATCGCAAATACCGGACCGGACGTAATAAAGTCAACAAGTTCGCCAAAGAATGGACGTTCTTTATGTTCGCGATAATGCTCCTCGGCAAGTTCTGCTGGAATTTGCATAAGCTTTGCACCCACCAGTTGAAAGCCCTTACTTTCAAAGCGGGCAATAATGCTGCCAATTAAATTGCGCTGCACTCCATCTGGTTTTACCATTAAAAATGTTTTTTCCATGAACTCCACTCCTAAATCATTATGTATACTGATTGTCTAAGTGAACAATCCACGAAAATAGTATCATTGTTTAGAAAATTTCGCAACTACGAATTTGCGGAAACAGTTAGAATTAAAATTTGCGCTTGCCAATAAATTTTGCAATATCCTGCAAAGTTCGTTTTGCTTTATTAGAGGGCAGTTCATCAAGAATTTTGAGCGCCTTGTTGAGGTAAAGGTCACTTAAAGCCATTGATTTCTCGATTGCTCCCGATTGATTAATTAGGGAGATCAGCTTTTCAATTTCCTCTTGCCCCATTTTTTCAGTCACTGTTTCTATCTGCCTGCGAATCATATCATCTTTCATTGCAAAGAGAACGGGCGCTGTTACATTCCCTTGTAATAGATCGCCTCCAGCAGGTTTGCCTAATGTTGTTTCTGTAGAGATAAAATCAAAAATATCGTCAATAATTTGGTAGGACATGCCAACGTAGTAACCAAACCGGTAAAGTTTCTTATGTATTGATTCCTCCGCACCCGCAGCAATTGCTCCTAATTGACAACTTGTTGCAATGAGAAGTGCTGTTTTCCGCTTGATTCGGCGAAAATAGTCGCGAAAATTTTGATTAAAACGGTATTTATCCTTAATTTGCTGGATTTCACCAATGCACACCTCAACAATGGTATTTGCGAGAATTTGGTGTGCAGCTGGTTTGTTAATATTGGTGATCATATCTAATGAAAGAGCGAGAATATAGTCACCCGTGTACATCGCAACCCGATTTCCCCATTTTGCCTTTATCGTCGGTTTTCCCCTGCGAATTTCTGCATCATCGATAACATCGTCATGCACGAGGGATGCCATATGAATCAATTCGAGGGCAACAGCCACATTTTTCATAATTTGAATATCATAATGACCAAATTTCCCGCCAAGCAAAACAAAAACAGGGCGAATCCTTTTTCCTCCGGCTTGCAATGTATGCAAAGAAGTTTGTCGTAAAAGAAGAGAATCCGCTTGTATCGTCTCTTCCAGTGTATTCTCAATTATGTCAATATCCGAATTCAAAAATGAATACATCATTTTTAATTTCATTTGTATTCACCCTGCTTTTTCATCCTGTTTGCACTCATTTGTCTTATTTCTTGTAGCCAATATGAACAGCCGCAGCACCACCGCTATAAGGCTTGTAATATACATCTATAAATCCCGCTTGTTCGAACATTCGTGCAAGCTCCCTCATCCCCGGAAAGCTACGTGCCGACTCTTGCAGCCAAGAATACTCCTTATAACTTTTAGCAAATAATTTACCAAACATCGGCATAATATACCGAAAATAAAAATAATACAGCTGTTTATATCCAGAGAGCGTTGGCTGGGATGTTTCAAGACAGACAGCCACACCGCCGGGTTTTAAAACCCGATGCATCTCTCTTAAAACCTGCATATAATCAGGGACATTTCTAAGCCCAAATCCAATCGTCACATAATCAAAATGATGATCTGCGAAAGGCAGTTCCATTGCATTTCCATGGATCAATTCTACTTGCTCCAACTTTAAATTCTTTACTTTTTCGGTTCCGACCTTTAACATATTTTGACTAAAGTCCAAGCCAGTAACTTTTCCGGAAGATCCAACAGCTTCAGCTAATGCAATGGTCCAATCCGCTGTTCCACAGCAAACATCAAGCGCCTTTGAGCCCTCTCGCACATTCATTCTTTTCATTGTATCATTGCGCCATTTAATATGCTGTTGGAAACTTATGACAGAGTTCATCTTGTCGTAGTTTTCAGATATTTTTTCAAATACATGATGAACTCTTTCCTCTTTAGACTGCTGCATGAATCCTAACCTTCTTCCACAAAAGATTTGGCGATAGGCTGATGCTGACTTAGAATCGTTAAAATTCTATCCTTCAGCACATGACTGATTCCGGGTAACTGCTTGATTCCATCTTCAATGATTTGCCTTGAAAATTCAATATAACGGTCACATATATGCATTAAATATCGGCTTTGTTCATTTGATAAATCCGATAGTTTGGAGCCGCTTT
>JAKACS010000171.1 GCA_021821235.1 Bacillota bacterium | reverse complement strand
TTGCAAAAGTAACCTCCTTTCATCTCTATCATGGGCTTGAGACGGTTGATATCATTGAAGGAACAAACAAAAAAGGCGAGAACATTGTTATTTGGATTCCAGAGAAGACAAAACAAGTGATTGTGAAAAACGCTAAAAGCGGTCTTTCCAAAGCAGATGCCATTAAAAAATTGTTGCAGGAGAAAAACCCGAAAAAAATTGTTTCTGTCCGTTTAGGGATGGAAAAAAACATACCATTTTGGGAAATTTATTATCTTTCTGATAATAATTTAATAAATTATTATTATGTTCACTTTCAAACGGGTGAGTGGCTGAAAAAGATTGAAAATCTCTAATATTTTTCGGTAGAACGGAGGAAAAAACATGGAAGTAGTGTTGGCAAACAGGGTTAAGGCGCTAACCCCGTCATCGACATTGGCAATTACAGCAAAGGCAAAAGAATTAAAAGAGCAAGGTGTGGACGTTATTGGTCTTGGTGCTGGAGAGCCCGATTTTAACACACCAATGCACATCATTGAAGCAGCATATCAGTCAATGACGGAAGGGAAAACGAAATACACCCCTTCTGCAGGATTGCCGCTTTTGAAAAAAGCGATTATTGAGAAATTCAAGCGCGACCAGGAGCTAACGTACGAACCATCAGAAATTATCGTAGGCAGCGGTGCAAAGCATGTGCTTTACACATTGTTTCAAGCTATTTTGAACGATGGCGATGAAGTTATGATTCCGACTCCTTACTGGGTAAGCTACCCCGAGCAAGTGAAACTTGCCGGAGGGGTTCCAGTCTATATTGACGGAGAAGAAAGCAATCAATTTAAAATCACTCCTAAACAATTGCAGGAAGCATTGACCGAAAAAACAAAGGCAATCATTATTAATTCTCCGAGCAATCCAACAGGGGTTTTGTACACAGCAGATGAGCTGAAGGAAATCGGTGAAGTCTGTACGGAAAACAATATTCTGATCATTTCAGATGAAATATATGAAAAACTAATCTACAATGACCAAAAACATGTTTCCGTTGCTCAGCTGTCTCCCGAATTAAAAGAACAAACGATTGTTGTAAATGGTGTATCCAAATCGCATTCAATGACAGGATGGAGGATTGGGTATGCTGCAGGGAATGCAAAAATTATTAAAGCGATGACGAACCTTGCTAGCCATAGTACTTCGAACCCGACCACGACTGCCCAATATGGAGCAATCGCGGCTTACAATGGACCGCAGGAGCCTGTTGAAGAAATGCGCCTTGCTTTTGAAAAGAGACTGGAAGTTATTTATGATCAGCTCGTATCGATCCCGGGTATTAGCTGCGTAAAGCCGCAAGGAGCTTTCTATTTGTTCCCAAATGTTAAAAAGGCAGCTGAACTTGCGGGGTTTGACAATGTTGATGATTTTGCCACAGCGTTGCTGACAGAAGCAAACGTCGCTGTCATTCCTGGTTCCGGATTTGGAGCAGCAGACAACATCCGCCTTTCGTATGCCACTTCATTGGAACTTTTACAAGAGGCAGTTAAGAGAATCCGTGAATTCATCCAAGCAAAAGCACAAGTAAACTAAAGAAGATTTTAAAACATAAAAAAGATGGCCCCACAGACCTGTGGCCATCTTTTTTTAATCAAGACGAGATGCCGCTGGGAGCTACTTTAAGCGGAAATCAAATCCAGCTACCTTCTTGCTGTTTGTTCGTGTTATACTAGAAAGGAGGTGTCATGTTATGAAGACAAGTTTAGTGTCATGGGTACAGGAAGGCCATCTTACAGTACCTGCCGTCCTTTTTTCCGAATACAAAAATCTTCATTTAGATGAGTATGAATTAATCTTACTTTTACAACTGCTATCATTTATTGAAAAAGGGAATGAATTCCCTACTCCCGAAGAACTTTCCTCCCGAATGACCATTTCCACTACGGAATGTACAAAAACGCTAAGAAAGTTGATTCAAAATGGGTTTATCGAAATAATTGAAGGATTTTCCCAAGATGGAATCCGATTTGAAAAGTATTCACTTGCGCCATTGTGGGAAAGATTAGTAGAACAATTTCTTTTAAATGAAAAGAAAATGGCCAACATGCAAGTGCAGGCAGAAGAAACTGATTTATACACTTGCTTTGAAAATGAATTTGGCAGGCCGCTATCACCGTATGAATGCGAAACGCTCGCATTGTGGATGGATGATGACCATCATGATCCGTCAATTATAAAGGCGGCTTTAAGGGAGTCTGTTATGTCTGGGAAGTTGAATTTTCGCTATATCGATCGAATTTTATTTGAATGGAAGAAAAATGGCATTAAAACGGTCGAGCAAGCAAAACAGCAAGGACGAAAGTTTCGGCAAAAGCAAACACAAAGCCGGACAGCTTCCGCAGAATCCCAGTCTTCAGTATCGGTGTCTTTCTATAATTGGCTTGAGCAATAGAAACGGCTTGTCAATTAAGTTTTTCAATTGTTCAAAGGATATTGGATTACGGCGAGGGAAGCCACTTCTCTCGTTTTCTTTTTGCAAATAAACTATACTGGATTTTAGGTGATTCGATGCTAAATAAGATGCAAATCCGTTATTGTCTTGATAAAATGGGCGAAATGTTTCCAACAGCGCATTGCGAGCTGATTCATTCAAACCCGTTCGAGCTTGTGATTGCCGTTTCGTTATCAGCCCAATGTACAGATGCACTCGTTAATAAAGTCACAAAAAATTTATTTCAAAAATACAAAACGCCTGAGGATTATTTAAACGTCCCATTGGAGGAATTGCAAAACGATATTCGCTCAATCGGACTTTATCGTAACAAAGCAAAAAATATACAACGCCTATGCCGTATTCTTTTAGAAAACTATAATGGACAGGTTCCAAAAGATCGGGACGAACTGACGAAGCTTCCGGGAGTGGGAAGAAAAACCGCGAACGTCGTTGTCTCCGTCGCTTTCGGGGAACCGGCGATTGCCGTCGACACCCATGTCGAAAGAGTAAGTAAACGATTGGCTATCTGCCGATGGAAAGATTCTGTGTTAGAGGTAGAAAAAACGCTAATGCGAAAAATTCCAAAAGATGAATGGTCGATAACCCATCACCGCCTAATTTTTTTCGGCAGATACCATTGCAAAGCGCAAAATCCAAAATGTGCGGAATGTCAATTGCTTGATCTTTGCAGAGAAGGCAAGAAGCGGATGAAAGGGAAGGCGGAGCTCAATGGATAAAGTCATCGAAGAACTGCTGGAGGAATGGGAAAAAATAAAAGCAGTACTCATAGATGAACAACGATCTCGAAACAGAGAAATGGTGATTGAACGAATGGAAGCAGGAATCAAGTTATTTAAACAGTTTTTGCTTCATAGTAATGAAATGAACCAAATTAGTAGCTCGGCAATCGTTTTTTCTGAATTGGGTGTTAAGCCGATAAATGTTGCTGAACGATTGGAATTTATCTCTTCAAGACCCGAGCTTTACCATTCTTTTATCCAGTTGTCGGAGTTGATGGTGGAACAGGAAAAACTTTATCGCAAGAAATTGGCCATGAAAAAAGCGTCTAGGAAAACTACCTAGACGCTTTTTATTTTATTGGCCAGTTTTCGGAGAAGGTGTTCCGGCTGGATTAGCAGGTGTTCCATTCGCCGGCGTTCCTGTACCGCTAGCAGGATTGGTGCTTCCGGTTCCTGAAGGTGTGCCTGTACCGCTTCCCCCATTACCGCCGTTGCCGCTGCCAGCTCCGTTCCCATTCTCATTTCCATTACCTGCATTTGGATTTCCCGTATTTGGATTTGCTGGAGGCGGTGTCGTTGCATTCGGATTTCCCTGATCTCCTTGGCCTCCATTTGCATTTCCTTGGTTGCCTGCAGGCGGTGCAGGGATGTCAACAGCAGCGGTCGCTGGGTCACTTGTCTGCCGGCCGTTAACGGCAATGATTTTGAACAAATACTTTGCACCCGGTGTTGGGTTTGCAATCTTTAAGCTCTTATCGGAAGTCGATGTCAATTTTTGTTCTGCTCCGTTGTTGATCGAAACCGATACATCAAATTGAGCAGGTTTTCCGTAATCCCATGAAAGGGTTATTTCATTTTTCCCCTGATCAAAGCTTGCGGCTGCGTTTCCCGGTGCATCAGGTTTTGCAAACTTGGTAGATACTTCTTTAGGTGCATACCCTTTTACAGCATATTCTGTCAGAACTTCGCTATCCGGTGTATAATCACTAGCCAATTGCATTGTCCCTTTTTCAATCCTTACTTTTTGAACGCTCTTTGGCATCGTAAAGTCAGGTGTGTTCTTATCTTTTGAAACATAGGCCATTAAATTTTTAAAGATCAGCTGCGCGATTTTTTGGTCTGAACCAGGCTCAACTGGTGTTGAGCGGCTGCTGTAACCGGTCCAAACGGATGCTGTGTAGTTGGTTGTATAACCATTAAACCAGGCGTCTGGAACAGCTTTATTGTTCGTGATATTGTATTTTTTCATTTCCGCCTCAGTATAGTTGGTCGTTCCGGATTTACCAGCAATTGGCAGCCCGGGCACCTTTGCCGCTGTACCGGTTCCTGGCGGTTCCAATACGCTTTTTAGCATATCCGTAATCATGAAGGCCGTGTAATCTTTCATCACGACTTTTGTTTCCGGTGTCGTATTAATTTCCGTTCCGTCACGGAGCTTAATTTTCGTAACAGTATGCGGCGGTGTGTAAAAACCATTGTTGCCGAATGCGCTGTATGCGCCTGCCATTTCCATTGTTGATACCCCATCGCTCAAACCGCCGATTGCATACGATTCATAAACTTCCTTTAACGGAATGCCAAGTTTATTTGCAAACGTTTTTGCTTTGTCAGTACCAACTTGCTGCAATGTTTGAACAGCCGGCGTATTGCGCGACATTTGCAGCGCTGTCCGAATCGTCATCGGCCCAAAATAGCGGCCATCCCAGTTTCCATAAGGTGTACCGTTTGAATATTTACTTGGCTTATCGACAATCATATGATATGTTCCCCATTGCAAATATTCGATTGCTGGACCATAATCAAGAATCGGTTTAATCGTTGAGCCAGGCTGGCGCATGCTGTCAATCGCATAGTTAAACCCGCGGCGGACTTTTTGATTGCGGCCGCCACCAATTGCTCGAACTTCGCCTGTTTTTGTATCAAGCAGGGTAATGCCGGCTTGAAATTTATCATCTGGGTAGTTAATTATGTCGTTTGTGTTCAGAATTTTATCGACATAAAGCTGCGCATTTGGATCCAGTGTCGTATAAATTGTTAAGCCATCGGAAAAGATATCAAAATTGCCAGCTTTCTTCACCTCATCAATGACCGCATCAACAAAAGCATCATACGGTTTCTCATTTAGTTTTCGCTGATCTTCCTTAACGAGCATGGACTTCACGGATACCTTTTGTGCGCTTTCCATTTGTGACTTGGAGATATAACCATTCTGATACATTAGCGATAAAACAACATTACGTCGTTTTTCAGCTGCAGCAGGATTACGAAACGGATCATAATTATTTGGACTTTGTGGCAGTCCGGCAAGCAAGGCTGCTTCCGGCAAGGAAATATCCTGTAAAGTTTTTCCAAAATAAACTTTTGCGGCTGTAGCAACACCATACGTATTCCCGCCCATAAAAATTTTGTTTAAGTACATTTCTAAAATCTGCTGTTTTGTGTACTTTTGCTCGAGCTGATAGGCAAGCCATGCTTCTTGTACTTTTCGTTTGATTGTTTTTTCCTGCGTTAAAAATGAATTTTTGACCACTTGCTGTGTAATCGTACTGCCGCCTTCTGCACCAAATCCTTCTTTGAAATTCGCAAGGACAGCTCCAACGAGACGAATTGGGTCAATGCCATGGTGTTTATAAAAGCGTGAATCTTCAGTTGCAATAAACGCATTTTTCACAATGGCAGGCACATCCTTGATCGCCACATACTCTCTGTTTGTGGCACCTACTTCAACAATTGGCTTCTGATTCATATCTAAAATTTTTGAAGCAATTGGATCTTTTAATAATTTAGGATCAAGTTTGGGCGCATCTTTAACCAGATAGGCAGCGGTAGCTACTCCGGCAAGCATCCCAACAATACCAAGCGCGATCAGCGTCAGAAATATTTTTTTAAAAATTCCGCCTGATTTTTTCTTGCGCTTTTTGCTGCCTTTAGCGTTGGTCGCCTTGAGTTGCTTCCGGCGTTCCTCCCTTGATTGAGATTGTTCTGCCATTCTAAAGTTCCTTCCTTTCTAAACTTCACCAAACATAGCCTAAGACAAGCTATAAGAGATTGTCTATTACTTTAATATAGTCAATTCTCGGCCGAAATCCAAGCGGAATGTAGTGAGCCATTTGTTCTATTTCTTTTTTTGTGATTGATTTCCTGCCTCCGGACTCCATTCTCCCCCAAAAATCCAATAAATGTTTTGCTTCAAGTAAATAGACTTGTTGAAAAACGGAAAAACGAACAATGACGAAGCAGATTCCGCCTTGCCGGATAACGGCCTCCATATGGCGGATTTGGTGGTCATGAAAATTTTTTAACGGGAAGGAAGTTGCACTTTCCGTTTCTTTTGCTTCAAAATCAATGTATTTCCCTTTGTAGACTCCGTTGTAATCCGTTGTAGATGCTTGTTTGAAATACGCTTCCGTTATTACAGCCGCGCTTCTCTTCGGATAATTGACGTGAACAATTTGCACCGGAGTTGGCTTTTTATGGATCACGGCAATATTTTGCGACAGGTAGTACTCGTTCGT
>JAKACS010000170.1 GCA_021821235.1 Bacillota bacterium | reverse complement strand
TCTATAAAAAATCCTTCCTTTTTAAAAGGGCTGACAAATAATGAATTGGAGAAGTTAAGCAAACAAATTCGCCAATTCTTAATTGAAAAGCTGTCTGTTACTGGAGGCCATATTGGACCGAATTTAGGGGTAGTGGAGTTAACAATCGCATTACATAGATGCTTTGAAAGTCCTAAGGATAAACTTCTTTGGGATGTCGGCCATCAATCATATGTCCATAAAATATTAACAGGCAGAGCTGGCGAATTTGACACATTAAGGCAGTTTAAGGGATTGTGCGGATTTCCAAAGCGCCAAGAAAGCGAGCATGATGTATGGGAAACAGGACACAGCTCAACTTCGCTTTCCGCGGCGATGGGAATGGCGATTGCAAGGGATTTAAAAAAAGAAAAATCCTATATTGTTCCGGTTATTGGGGATGGTGCGTTAACCGGCGGTATGGCGCTCGAAGCTTTAAACCATATCGGCCATGAGAAAAAAAATATGATCGTCGTATTGAATGACAATGAAATGTCGATTGCGCCAAATGTAGGCGCTGTTCATAATATTCTTGGCAGACTAAGAACGGCTGGAAAATACCAGTGGGCCAAAGATGAGCTTGAAGTTTTGCTGAAACGGATCCCTGCAGTTGGCGGGGTTCTGGCTGCGACAGCAGAACGAATCAAGGACAGCCTGAAATACATGCTCGTGTCTGGGATGTTTTTTGAGGAGCTTGGGTTTACTTACTTGGGTCCAGTTGACGGCCATAATTTTGAAGCTCTGTTTGAACAACTGAACAATGCGAAAAAAACGGAGGGACCTGTCCTTCTTCATGTTATTACAAAAAAAGGAAAGGGCTATTACCCGGCGGAAAGTGATACAACAGGTACCTGGCATGGAACCGGCCCATATAAAATGGATACGGGTGCATTTGTCAAGCCGGTCAACGCACCGCCGGCATGGAGCAGCCTTGTGAGTGAAACAGTCCGCAAGCTCGCTCGCAAAGATGAGCGGATTGTTGCCATCACACCAGCGATGCCGGTAGGGTCAAAACTGGAAGGTTTTGCAAGTGAGTTTCCAGATCGGATGTATGATGTCGGGATTGCGGAACAGCATGCAGCAACAGTAGCTGCGGGTTTGGCAACACAGAAAATGAAACCTTTCCTAGCCATCTATTCAACCTTTCTGCAGCGAGCATATGATCAAGTGGTCCATGACATTTGCCGGCAAAACTTGAATGTCTTTCTTGGCATTGACCGGGCAGGCCTAGTCGGAGCGGACGGGGAGACGCATCAAGGGGTTTTTGATATTGCCTTCCTTCGCCATCTGCCTAATATCGTTCTCATGATGCCGAAGGATGAAAATGAAGGCCAGCATATGGTTTATACAGCGTTACAATATGACGATGGACCGATTGCGCTGCGCTTCCCAAGGGGAAATGGAATTGGCGTTCCAATGGATGAGAACTTGCGGCAAATTCCGATTGGAACATGGGAAGTCTTAAAAGAAGGTACGGATGCGGTGATTCTCACTTTTGGTACGACGATACCAATGGCAATGGAGGCTGCAAACCTTCTTGAAAAGCAAGGGATATCTGTGAAAGTAGTCAATGCAAGATTCTTAAAGCCTTTGGATGACCAGATGCTGACAAAGCTTTTGGCAGATAATCTCCCCATTTTAACAATCGAAGAAGCGGTGTTACAAGGCGGATTTGGCAGTGCTGTTCTCGAATTTGCACATGAGCATGGCTATTATCATTCCGTCATTGACAGAATGGGAATACCAGATCAGTTTATTGAGCATGGAGATGTCAAATCGCTGCTGGAAGAAATCGGTTTAACAGCAAATGAAGCGGTCAGAAGATTGACCATTCTCACACATAAAAAACAGCAAAGGGCTTAGTTGGCTGATGAAAATAAAAAAAGAACGACTGGATAGTTTACTTGTTGAAAGAGGCCTAGTGGAGACGCGTGAAAAAGCAAAGCGAGCCATTATGGCAGGGCTTGTTTATACAAATGAAGAGCGCTTAGATAAGCCGGGTGAGAAGGTCAGTGTGGATCTTCCTTTAACGGTAAAAGGAAATGTTCTCCCATATGTAAGCCGCGGGGGTCTCAAACTTGAAAAGGCATTAAATGTTTTTTCTATAAAAGTGGATGGAAAAGTAATGCTTGATATCGGTGCTTCAACAGGCGGATTTACCGACTGTGCGTTGCAGAACGGAGCAAAACTGTCATATGCTTTAGATGTTGGCTATAATCAGCTTGCCTGGAAGCTTCGTCAAGATCCGCGCGTTCGAGTTATGGAAAGAACCAATTTCCGCTACGTGACACCAGCTGATCTTGATGGGGAAATGCCAAATTTCGCTACAATTGATGTATCCTTTATTTCGCTCAAGCTCATCCTTCCAGTTCTAAAAACATTACTGGTTCCTGATAGCGACATTGTTGCCTTGATTAAGCCCCAGTTTGAAGCTGGCAGGGAGCAGGTCGGCAAGAAAGGGATCGTCCGCGATCCGAAAATTCATTTAGAAGTGATTGAAAAGATAATCGATTTTTCAATTGAACAAGGGTATATACTATTGGATCTTTCCTATTCTCCAATAACCGGAGGAGATGGAAATATTGAATTTCTCCTGCATTTAAAGTGGGAAGGAGAGCGTCCCAAAGGAGAAAGCCGATTGCCTGTAACCCCCGAAAAAGTCGTCGCTAGCGCTCATGCAGATTTAAAAACAAAACATAGTCCTGAAGGATAAGCATTGTTGCTTATCCTTTTTGCTAAAAGGGATCAAGGAAATCCGTGTACAAGCATGGCAAAATCAGCTAACATATGAATAGAAACAATCTTGAACAGAAAGTTTTGGAGCGCTTATGGAGGTAAATATGAATAAAGGACAACGTCATATAAAAATAAGAGACATCATCGCAAATAATGATATTGAAACACAGGATGAATTAGTCGACGAACTAAGGGACGCTGGTGTAAATGTCACACAGGCAACGGTTTCTCGTGACATTAAAGAATTGCATCTTGTCAAAGTACCCTTATCAGACGGACGGTACAAGTACAGCTTACCCGCAGATCAGCGGTTTAATCCGCTGCAAAAGCTCAAACGGGCTTTAATTGATGCTTTTGTCCGCATTGATGCGGCAGGGCATTTATTGGTCATGAAGTGCCTGCCTGGGAATGCAATGGCAATTGGCGCTTTAATCGATAACCTCGATTGGGAAGAAATTTTAGGAACCATTTGCGGTGACGATACGATTCTGATCATTTGCCGAACTGAAGAAGATACAGACGTAATTAAAAACCGGATCCTTGAGATGCTGTAACACTGGGAGGGAGTATACCTTGCTGAGTGAACTATCGATCAAAAATTTTGCCATCATCGAGAAGCTCTCGATTTCATTTGAAAAAGGTTTGACCGTTTTAACGGGTGAAACAGGTGCCGGTAAATCGATTATTATCGACGCGATTCATTTGCTTGTTGGCGGACGCGGTTCAGCGGAATTTGTCCGGCACGGGGAAGAAAAAGCAGAAATTGAAGGACTTTTCCAATTGGATCATGGACAACATGCCTGCTACGAAAAAGCGCTGGAGTTCGGCATTGAAATTGAAGATGGAATGGTCGTGCTGCGGAGAGAAATTTCCCGCTCCGGAAAAAGCGTCTGCCGCATAAATGGGAAATTGGTAACCATTTCAACCTTAAGGGAGATGGGGGGTACGTTAGTTGATATCCATGGGCAGCATGAACATCAAGAATTAATGAATGAATCAAGTCATTTATCTTTATTGGATCAATTTGGTTTTGCTGAAATTTCTCCTTCGCTTGCGGAATATCAAACGGTATATCATCGCTATGAACAAACATTGGCTAAATTAAAGCATTTAAGTGAGAATGAGCAGCAAATGGCGCACCGCCTCGATTTAATCCAATTTCAACTCGATGAAATTCAAAATGCCCATTTAAAATTAAATGAAGATGAACAGCTAATCGAGGAACGGCGGAAGCTAAGCAATTTTGAAAAGATTTACGAGGCGATCCAATCTGGTTATTCCGCATTGCAAGGTGAACAAAAAGGGCTTGATTGGATCGGGCTTGTTATGGGACACCTTGAGGCTGCTGCAAGCATTGATGAAGCGTATAAAGACATTTTTGAATCGGTGTCAAACAGCTACTATGTTTTGGAGGATGTCTCCAGATCTTTAAGAAATGAGCTGGATCAACTTGAATATGATCCAATGCGTTTAAATGAAATTGAAGAAAGATTAACGGAATTGAACCAACTAAAGCGGAAATATGGCCAGACGATTGAAGAAATTCTAGAATATGCCGCGAAAATTGAAGAAGAAATCGAAACATTGCAAAACAAGGAAACTCATATTGGCAAATTAGAAAAAGAGCTTGCTTCATTGCGAAAAGATTTAACACTTGAAGCAAAGCAATTAACAGATCTTCGCAAAAAATGGGCAGACAAATTGACAAAACTGATTCATAAAGAATTGAAGGAACTTTATATGGCGAAAACTGTTTTTCAAATTCAGTTTCGTTCGGATCTGCATTTCACGAAAAATGGAGCTGATCAAGTTGAATTTTATTTGTCAACAAATCCGGGAGAACCTTTAAAGCCGCTTTCAAAAATTGCTTCAGGCGGTGAATTGTCGCGGATCATGCTTGCACTTAAAAGTATTTTTTCCAAACATCAAGGAGTCACTTCGATTATTTTTGATGAAGTGGACACAGGTGTCAGCGGACGAGTAGCCCAAGCAATCGCGGAAAAAATTTATAAAGTGTCAGTGGACTCTCAAGTGCTTTGTATTTCCCATCTGCCGCAAGTGGCTGCAATGGCAGATACACATCTCTTTATTACAAAGGAAATAAAAGGAGGCCGAACGAAAACTTCGGTCACAAAGCTTGCAGAAGACGACAAAATCAAAGAAATCGGCAGAATGATTTCCGGGGTGGAAATTACCGATTTAACAAAACAGCATGCAAAAGAGCTGCTCCAGTTGGCAAAAGTAAATAAATAATTTGAAAAGCTTCCCATTTCCGGGGAGCTTTTTATGTAAACGAAAGTTATAAATGGCGAATTTGCAGGCAAAATTATAACTGTAGCCATTTTTCAAAGTAAGTGGACAGAAGCGAGGAGAGTGAAAAGTTTGAAGCTGGAACTTCTTAGAAAAATGATTGGTGGAATTCTCCTTGTTTCATTAGCAAGCCTACTTTCTTTACAGCCCTTTCAACAATACTTGAAGATACCGAATCAGGTCACGATTTTTAAAGGGCAGAATTACACAATACAAAAGGCTGCACCGGTTACAGCCGTTCTTTCGAATCACAATAACAGTATCTCTCTTAATCAAAAATCGCATTCCGTTTCCATTCAAGCAGACGAGCAAGGTCAAAATGAAATGCTTCTAGAGTTTGCGGGTATTCCGATTAAAAAGGTCGATGTAAACGTTTTAAAAAACTTTAAAGTAATACCGGGCGGTGAATCCATCGGTGTGAAATTAAACACTGCAGGAGTGCTTGTGGTTGGTCACCACCTCGTTCCCACTGATGAAGGCAAAAAATCACCCGGAGAATTAGCAGGAATCAAAGTCGGTGATATGATCACTGAAATAAATGGAACAAAAATAAGCAAAATGGCTGATGTTGCACCTATTGTCCAGAGTGCAGGTCAAAATCATCAAGTGTTAAACCTGGTCATAAACCGTGACCATGAAAAGTTTACAACAAAGCTGACCCCTCTAAAAGCAAAAGGGGAAGATGTGTATAAATTGGGCTTGTATATTCGTGATTCCGCAGCAGGTATTGGCACAATGACATTTGTTCATCCGCAATCGAAAAAATACGGGGCGTTAGGGCATGTCATTTCAGATATGGATACGAAAAAACCAATTGTAGTTGAAAATGGAGAAATCGTTCGTTCGACAGTAACCTCGATTGAAAAAGGAAGCAATGGAGAACCTGGAGAAAAATTAGCGAGATTTTCCTCAGATCGGGAAATTGTCGGCAATATTCAAAAAAACAGTCCGTTTGGTATCTTTGGAAAGTTAAACAAGGAGCTAAAAAACGGAATTATGGATAAGCCGATGCCAATTGCATTGTCCAGTCAGGTAAAGGAAGGACCTGCGAAAATTTTAACTGTAGTGGACAGTGATAAAGTTGAAGCATTTGATATTGAAATTGTCAGTACGATTCCGCAAAAATTTCCGGCTACCAAAGGAATGGTGATCAAAGTAACCGATCCCAAGCTTTTGCAAAAAACGGGTGGAATCGTTCAAGGAATGAGCGGAAGTCCGATTATTCAAGATGGCAAGCTGGTTGGTGCCGTGACGCATGTGTTTGTAAATGATCCAACTTCCGGCTATGGCGTCCACATTGAATGGATGCTTTCAGAAGCGGGAATTAACATTTATGATAAACAGGCTGAGAAGGCGAGCTAACTGAAAAAAACAGGCGCTATGCCTGTTTTTTTTTAGTTAAAAAAGACGCATCCGCCTTTGGAACTGCTCTGTTAAAGATTTTTCGACAAAATTACAGATGAAATTTCAAAATAAAACGAGAAAAGTCGAAACAAGGAGAAAACGAAAGAAAAACAAAGATTTATTAAACTTTTTAAGAAAAAATAAAAAAACGAAAGGAATTTATGTTGCATTGTCGAATTTGTAATTTAGAATAGAGAATAGAGACTTATTAGAGAGTATAATTGGAATTGAGGAGGAAATTCGCGTTGA
>JAKACS010000169.1 GCA_021821235.1 Bacillota bacterium | reverse complement strand
AATAGGTTTCGGAATCTTTATCGTGTAGTTCTCCTTTTTCAGAACGATAGGGGGACATACAGATTGTCATTTAAACCATAATTTTGCAAATATCATTTGTAAATTCAACTGGGTCTTCAATCGGCAGCCCCTCAATTAATAATGCTTGATGATATAGAAGGTTTGTGTAAAGAGCCAGTTTTTCCTTATCTGTTTCAAAAGCAGCTTTTAAGGCATTAAAGACTTCGTGGTTAATATTGATTTCCAACACGCGATCCGCTTTTACATCCTGGCTGCCTGGCATTGCTTTCAACACTTTTTCCATTTCTAATGAAATTTCACCATCAGCTGTGATCACAACAGGATGCGATTTAAGCCGTTTGGAAACGCGCACGTCCTTCACCTTGTCTTTTAAAACTTCTTTCATGAACGCAAACAGGTCTTTATGTTCACTTTCTTCGGCAGTCGACTTGGTTTCGTTGTCTGCCTCAATTCCTAAATCACCGCTTGAGACCGATTTAAATTCTTTTTCTTTGTAGTTCATCAACATACGGATCGCAAACTCATCGACATCATCGGTGAAGTATAAAATCTCATAGCCTTTTTCGGCCACCAATTCCGTCTGCGGCAGCTTGTCAATTCGCTCCACCGTTTCTCCGGCTGCATAATAAATATATTTTTGCTCTTCTGGCATTCTAGAGACATATTCATCCAAGGTGACAAGTTTTTTCTCTTTCGAAGAATAGAATAGTAGCAAGTCCTGCAATGTTTCTTTGTTGGCGCCAAAGTCACTGTACACACCAAATTTCAATTGGCGGCCAAATGCTTGGTAAAAAGTTTCATACTTTTCGCGTTCATCTTTTAGCAAGTTGAGCAATTCACTTTTAATCTTTTTATTAATATTTTTTGCAATCAGTTTTAGCTGACGGTCGTGCTGGAGGATCTCCCGTGAAATATTAAGCGATAAATCTTCCGAATCCACCATACCCTTCACAAAGCTGAAATAGTCAGGAAGCAAATCAGCGCACTTGTCCATTATCAGAACGCCATTGGAATAAAGCTCAAGTCCTTTTTCAAACTCTTTTGTATAGTAATCAAACGGCATTTTTTCCGGTATAAACAAGATTGCGTTATAGCGAACGGCACCGTCAACACTGATATGAATATGTTTTAACGGCTTGTCAAACCCATAGCGTTTTTCCGCATAAAAGTTGTTGTAATCCTCTTCAGTCAGTTCTTTTTTGTTTTTCCGCCAAATCGGCACCATGCTGTTGATAATTTCTTCTTCCTTGTATTGCTCGTATTCATTGTCGCTGCCTTCTTTTAACTGGCTTTTTGTCAGGTCCATTTTGATCGGGTAACGGATAAAATCGGAATATTTTTTAATAATCGCCTTTAGGCGGTATTCCTCTAAATATTCATCAAAGTCTTCCTCTTCGGTGTTTTCTTTGATTTTTAAACTAATCTCCGTACCGGCTTCTGCTTTTTCGCACGGTTCAATCGTATAACCGTCGGCACCACTTGATTCCCATTTGTATGCTTCATTGCTGCCAAATGCTTTGCTAATCACGGTAACGACATCCGCCACCATAAAAGCGGAATAAAAGCCGACACCAAACTGACCGATGATATCATAGCCGTCTTTTAATTCTGTTTCTTTTTTGAAAGCAAGAGAACCGCTTTTTGCGATCGTTCCGAGGTTTGTTTCAAGTTCCTCTTTCGTCATTCCAATGCCTGTATCAGAAATCGATAAAATGCGTTTTTCTTTGTCAGCTGTTACTTTTATGTAGTAGCTGTTTTGATCAAAATTCACGTTTTCATCTGCTAAGGCCTTATAATAGATTTTATCAATTGCATCACTTGCATTGGAAATAAGCTCGCGCAGAAAGATTTCCTTGTGAGAATAAATCGAATTAATCATCATTTCCAACAGCCTTTTTGATTCGGCTTGAAACTCTTTCACTGCCATAGAACATTCTCCTTTCAACCACTTGTTTTCTTCTAAATTAGCACTCTTTGCAGAAGAGTGCTAACATTATTTTAATATCATATCATATCATTGATGTCAAATACCTTTTTTTCTATAGTCTTAAAAATGATTTATGGTACGAATTCATGATTTTTATACCAAAAAAAGCGTATGAAAAAGGAGAATCTTCCTTTTTCGTACGCTTTCGTTTCGTTAGATTCCTTTAAACGCCTTGCGGTAGATTTCAGCAAGTTCAGTCACAAGCGGAAGTTTTGGATTGGCGGTGGTGCACTGATCTTCAAATGCACGATCAGCCAGTTCATCCACTTTGCTTTCAAAGGCTTCTTTTGTAACCCCATTTGCTTCGATGCTCATCGGAATATTGAGTTCTTTTGCCAAATCAATAATAGCATTGACTAAGCTTTCAACCCCTTCTTCCGTTGTCCGAGCCGGCAAGCCGAGGATCCGGGCGATTTCCGCATAACGCTTATCGGCTATAAAGCTTTCATACTTCGGAAAAGCGGTGAACTTTTTCGGTTTTGTTGCATTGTAGCGGATCACATGCGGCAGCAAGATCGTATTAGCACGGCCATGGGCGATATGGAATTCGGAACCGAGTTTATGGGCAAGGCTGTGATTGATTCCTAAGAACGCATTGGCAAATGCCATGCCGGCAATTGTTGAAGCATTGTGCATTTTTTCCCGGGCCTTTTCATCGCTGCCATCACGGTAAGCCCTTGGCAGATATTCAAACACAAGCTGGATCGCTTTAATCGCAAGGCCATCTGTATAATCATTGGCCATTACCGAAACATACGCTTCAATCGCGTGCGTCAGCACATCCATTCCGGTGTCAGCGGTAATATGTTTCGGCACCGTCATCACAAATTGCGGATCAATAATTGCCACATCTGGTGTTAACTCATAATCCGCAAGCGGGTATTTGACATTGTTTTCTTTATCCGTAATAACAGAGAAGGAAGTGACTTCAGATCCAGTCCCTGAAGTCGTTGGTATCGCAACCATCTGCGCTTTGCTGCCAAGCTTCGGAAACTTAAAGACTCGTTTGCGGATATCTAGGAATTTTTGCTTCAAGCCCTTGAAATCCGTATCCGGATATTCATAGAACAGCCACATTCCTTTTGCCGCATCCATTGCCGACCCGCCTCCAAGAGCAATAATCACATCCGGCTGGAATTTTTTCATTGCCTCAACGCCTTTAGCGACCGTATCGGTTGACGGATCAGGTTCGACATCGGCGAAAATTTCACAATGAACATAGTCCGGACGCTTCCGTAAATAGTACAGGATTTTATCGACATAGCCGAGTTTCACCATTCCTGGATCAGTGACAATAAAGGCTTTTGAAATGTTTGGCATTTTCGATAAATATTGCGTTGAATTTTTTTCAAAATAAACTTTAGGCGGAACTTTAAACCACTGCATATTCACATTCCTCTTCGCCAATTTTTTAATATTGATTAAATTGATTGCTCCGACGTTTTGTGAAACCGAATTGCCGCCATAAGTTCCGCAGCCTAGCGTTAGTGACGGCATATACGCATTGTAAATATCGCCGATGGCTCCTTGTGATGATGGCGCATTGACAATTAACCGCCCTGCTTTCATCCGGGTTCCAAACGCATTGATGACAGCCTCATCTTCTGAATGAATTACCGCCGAGTGGCCAAGACCGCCGAATGCCAGCATTTCTTCCGCGCGCGTCAGCCCTTCTTCTGTATTCTCGACTCTGTAGCAAGCAAGCACAGGGCTTAATTTTTCTCGGGAAAGTGGGTACTGCGATCCAACGCCTTCAAGCTCAGCAACGAGGATTTTCGTATCGGCCGGGACATCAATTCCAGCCATCCGGGCAATTTCAAATGCCGGTTTACCGACGATATCTGCATTAACCGCACATGTATTTTCATTGATGACAAGCTTTTCTGCCATCTCTCTTTCCTCTTCTGTTAAAAAGTAACAACCGTTTGCGATCATTTCCGCTTTCACTGTTTCATAGATCGGCTCATCAATTATCACAGCCTGCTCTGATGCACAAATCATTCCGTTATCGAACGTTTTTGATAAAATTAAATCATTGACAGACCGCTTGATATTTGCCGACTTTTCTATATAGCACGGCACATTTCCTGGTCCTACTCCCAATGCTGGCTTTCCTGAGCTATAAGCTGATTTCACCATGCCGGCGCCACCAGTTGCCAAAATGAGGGCAATTCCAGGGTGATTCATTAATTGCCGGGTTGCTTCCAGAGAAGGAACTTCAATCCATTGCACACAGTTTTCGGGTGCGCCAGCCTTTACCGCTGCTTCTCGTAAAACTTTTGCCGCTTCACTGCTGCATTTTTGTGCTGATGGGTGGAAGGCAAAAATGATTGGATTTCGTGTTTTAATCGAGATAATCGTTTTAAACATCGTTGTTGAAGTCGGGTTGGTTACGGGTGTGACACCAGCGATAATCCCAACAGGCTCGGCGATTTCTACTACGCCTTCGTGTTCGTTTTCCCGGATAATGCCAACGGTTTTATCGTATTTAATATTATGATAGATATACTCTGTAGCAAAAAGGTTTTTGATAATTTTGTCTTCATATACACCGCGTTTTGTTTCTTCAACAGCCAACTTTGCCAGTGGCATGTGCTGATCAAGTCCGGCCAAGGCCATTTCTTTCACGATCATATCAATCTGTTCTTGATTAAAATTCTTCATTTCTTTAAGAGCTTTTTCTGCGTTTTTTACTAAAGTGTTAACCATTTCAGCGACTGACTGCGTTTCATTCAACACTTTTTCTTCGACCGCCATCATCCAAACCTCCTAAAAAGTATGTTTGTGAAATAATTCACTTACCTTGTTTACACCTTTAGTATAATCGACAATTCAAAGAGAGTGTTTGTCTAGTTTGTGAACTATTGAGCATTTTATTCAAGAAATATTCACTTTTTTCTGATGTTGTTTTGTAAACGTTTACAAATTATAGGGTTTAGTATGCACTCGTTTGAATTTTTATTCAAGTTGCTGCATTGTATTACATTTAATAGAACAAACCAAATTAGGGGATCTTATAATAGATCATTTGATTTAATAGGAGTGTTTCGTGTGCCCATTTATGTGTATCAGACGTTTGTATTAAAACAGGAAAAGTTTAAAGAAGGAATTGAAAATTTGCGGGAGATTAAGAAATTTCGCAATGATAACTACAGCCATCATGTAGAAATTCTTACACCGGTTTCAGGAGAGGATCATAAATATGCCCTTCTAACTACCTATGAAGGTTTGGCAGAAATGGAATTACAAAGCAAAAAAATGTTTGATGATGAAGACTATTTAAAGTTGATTGGAGACTTTTTTCTTGAAAATATTGTTCAAGGCAGCATGTATACACAAATCTACCGCTCGATAAATGAAAAAAATCCCGATAAAAAACAAGCTAAATAGTTCCGAGAAAATGGAGAAAACAACATGACCAAAAGGGGTCATTATTGATCATTTTCAATCATTTCTTTAAAATAAGAAAAACCGCCGACTGGCGAGCCTTTGGCGGTTCATGAGGCGTAGTTGCCCTTATCACGCTCAAAACGGCACGTCCTGTGCCTTTCCGCCTGACTAGGGCATCCTTGCCCGTCGTGCGTTCAGAATTTATGGATATAAATTCTGATTAGCCGCGCAAAGGGTCACAACGTTTTTTCGCTGTGACCCTTTTGCTGCCCCTATTAATGCAAATTCCGCAATTCCACTCGGCGAATTTTTCCCGAGTCTGTTTTCGGAAGATCTTCGACAAACTGGATGGCTCTTGGATATTTATATGGAGCTGTCAGTTTTTTTACAAATTGCTGCAGTTCTGTAATCAATTCTTTCGTGCCTGTCACGTTTTCTTTTAACACAACAAATGCTTTAACAATGTTTCCTCTAACTGGATCCGGCGCCGCAACAACCGCACATTCTTTGACGGTATGGTGCTTCATTAAAGCATCTTCAACTTCAAACGGCCCAATTGTATAGCCTGAACTAATAATGACATCATCATTTCTGCCCTGGAACCAGAAGTAATTCTCAGCGTCTTTTATTGCCCGATCTCCCGTCAAAAAATAATTGCCGCGGTATGAGCGTTCAGTCGTAGCTTCATCTTTATAATATTGTTGAAAAAGTGCCGGAAAATCCCGTTTTATCGCGATTGTTCCAACTTGATTAACCGGTAGCGGCTCACCTGCTTCATCCACTACTTCCAAAAACTCCGGCAACAGTGGCTGACCCATTGACCCTATTTTCTCCCGATCCACGTTTAAGTTGGCAATTAACAATGTGCTCTCTGTCTGTCCATAGCCATCGCGAATGTCAATGTCAAATGTATTTTTAAAAATATCAATCACTTCCCGGTTCAACGCTTCGCCCGCTGAAACAGCCGTATGAAGATGGGAAAGATTAAAGGTGCTAATGTCGTCGAGCTTTGCCATCATCCGATACTCTGTTGGTGTGCAGCATAACACATTGATTTTTTTATCCTCAAGCAGCTGCAAATATTTATGCGGCTGAAATCGACCATTAAAAACAAACCCGGTTGCCCCCGAACCTAAGATCGAAAGTAATGGTGTCCAGACCCACTTTTGCCAGCCCGGTGCTGCTGTCGCCCAGACGGTATCCTTTTCACTGATGTTCAGCCATTTTGAAGCAGCCGTCCGCAGATGAGCATACCCCCAGCCATGGCTGTGAACAACCCCCTTTGGCATTCCGGTCGTTCCTGATGTGTAAGCAAGAAAAGCAAAATCTTCTTTGCGTGTTTCCACTGTCTGAAACTGCTGCGATTGGCCATCCATCAGATTCTCCAGCGAAAGCCAGCCTGGAACCTCTTGGCCAAAGGCAATTTTGAATTGTAAAAATGGTGCA
>JAKACS010000168.1 GCA_021821235.1 Bacillota bacterium | reverse complement strand
GAACGGTTCCTATTTATCAGGCACTTGAAAAAGTCAATGGAATTGCTGAAGATTTAACATGGGAAGTTTATCGTGATACGTTAATCGAGCAAGCTGAGCAAGGGGTTGATTATTTTACGATCCATGCCGGTGTTTTATTACGGTACATTCCATTAACAGCAACGAGAACAACTGGGATTGTTTCGCGCGGTGGTTCGATTATGGCGCAATGGTGCTTGGCCCATCATAAAGAAAGTTTCCTTTATACACATTTTGAAGAAATCTGTGAAATTTTAAAACAATACGATATTTCTGTTTCCCTCGGCGATGGTCTGCGCCCAGGCAGTATCGCAGATGCCAATGACGAAGCGCAATTTGCGGAACTCGAAACATTGGGTGAGTTAACAAAAATTGCTTGGAAGCATGATGTGCAAGTGATGATTGAAGGTCCTGGTCATGTGCCAATGCACATGATAAAAGAGAATGTTGATAAGCAAATGGAAATTTGCGATGAAGCACCGTTTTATACATTAGGCCCATTAACAACCGATATTGCGCCTGGCTATGACCACATTACATCAGCGATCGGAGCGGCGATGATTGGCTGGTTTGGAACGGCAATGCTTTGTTATGTAACACCGAAAGAGCACCTTGGCTTGCCAAATAAAGAGGATGTTCGCGAAGGTGTCATTACCTATAAAATTGCTGCCCATGCTGCTGACTTGGCGAAAGGTCATCCAGGTGCCCAAACCAGGGACAATGCCTTGTCAAAGGCACGTTTTGAATTTAGATGGAACGATCAATTTAATCTTTCCCTTGATCCTGAGCGGGCAAGAGAATATCATGACGAAACCCTGCCGGCAGAGGGTGCCAAAACAGCTCATTTTTGCTCAATGTGCGGTCCAAAGTTTTGTTCCATGCGAATTTCCCACGATATTCGCGGTATGGCTGTTGAGAACTCGGTAAATGAAGCAACCATTCAAGAAGGAATGAAACAAAAAGCAGAGGAGTTTGTTAACGATGGATCAAAAATCTATCGCTAAAGCGCAATATAATGAAATCGAAAGACTAAAAAAGGAAATCAGTGTAATAAAGAAAAAGCTCCATCAATTGCAAGGGGAGCTCGAAACGATCCAAGCGAACTGCAAGCATGTTTTTATCGAAACATCGGTAATGCGCGTATGCCAAAAATGCGGGTTGTCCGAAAGTACCTACTATTAATCCCAAAAGAAAAAACCCCGTGCCATTTGCGGTACGGGGTTTTGGTTCGGCTATTAACGAGAGTAGAACTCAACGATTAAAGCTTCGTTAATTTCTGCAGGAAGTTCAGAACGCTCAGGTAAGCGTGTGAAAGTTCCTTCCAGTTTGTCAGCATCGAAAGTTAAGAAGTCTGGGACAAAGTTGTTTACTTCGATTGCTTCTTTCACGACTTCAAGGTTGCGAGATTTTTCGCGAAGGCTGATTGTTTGACCAGCAGCAACGCGGTATGATGGAATATCCACACGTGAACCGTTAACAAGAATATGACCATGGTTAACCAACTGACGAGCAGCGCGGCGCGTACGCGCAAGACCTAAACGGTAAACAACGTTGTCAAGACGGGATTCAAGAAGAACCATGAAGTTTTCACCGTGTTTACCAGACATTTTTCCTGCTTTGTCAAATAGGTTGCGGAACTGGCGCTCGTTTACGCCGTACATATGACGAAGTTTTTGCTTTTCCTGCAATTGCAATCCGTATTCAGAAAGTTTTTTGCGTTGGTTTGGACCATGTTGTCCAGGGGCGTAAGGACGTTTTTCCAATTCTTTCCCTGTGCCGCTTAGAGAAATACCAAGACGACGGGATAATTTCCAGCTTGAGCCGGTATAACGAGCCATGAGAGACTCCTCCTTCGTGTTTTTATTTTGGTAAAATAAAAACCGTTATGAAACCGCGATACCAGTCATTTTGTTTTCATGCACCTTCGCCCTAGCAGCAGAGGGTTACGCGATGCACCATCAACCAATTCGAAAGGCTGAGGAACAAAATGAAGCAAATAAAGGGATCACATAGGCTGCACTATTTTACACAAATAATATTATAAGATTTTCAACTTGTGAAAGTCAAGATAAAGTTTAAATGGATGCCCCTATTTAATTTCATAGTCGGATGAAGGAAGTGGAAGCAGCTTATGCTATAATAAAGAAAAAAGAATTTTTTCTAAATTGTCTTCGAAATGATTCCAATATTTTGCTATAATAATGATGTTGTGCAATTGTGAAATAAATTCGTGCACAAAATTTAGGTGATAATGGTATGGAAACTCTCAAAAGAGATTTATTAGTGCAGTTAAAAGATTGTTTTCTTGAATTGATTGACGCCGAATCGGAAACATTGCGTTTCGAGTCCTTTGTCCGGGAAACGCTCGCGGTCATGCTTCAAATGTTTCATTTAGAGACCGTTGCGCTTTATAAATATCAGGATTGGAAACAGCAATTTGATTTAGAGGGTTTTGTCAATGAAAAAGGATATAGCCCAATTGTGCCTATTTCCATCCGTTTGGAAGATCTGAATAACTTTGGCGTTCGTTCTGAACCGCTTCGCAAACCGTTTCCGGATGAAGCAGGATTCAATGAATACGATTTCTATATCGAATTAGTTAATAAAAATCACGGATTAGGCTTTATGGCCATAAAAAACCAGCCTCACTCTACACTGAAACAAGTGAACGATGATCTGTTGCGGAAAATTGCGGAGGAATATAGCAAATTTTTAGGGAAAATTCAGAGTCTAACAAAGATTGTAAATGAAGAGCATAAATACAAACAATTATTTCGTGTAACCGAAAAGTTTCATTCTTCAATGGATATGGACGAGTTATTGGGAGAAATCATTCTGACGCTTAAAGAAGTATACCCGACTTTCTCCTATTACTTATTGTTATCACAAGACAATCACACCCATGGTGAACTGCCCATCAAAGATTTGGAGTATGACAGTGAGAATATTGCGGCGATGCAGGCATACGTAACCGGAATGATCCAATTCGAGGATTCACTGCTGCAAAGACGCTCCATTTTATACGCACCGCTGAAAGGCAAACAGGGGGTATATGGCGTGCTGCAAGTCATTGCGCCAAACACGGTTGTTTTTCCAAAGGATGAAGTGGAATTCATTACATTGCTTGCACACACTGCCGGCAGTGCCCTTGAAAACGCACAGCTCTATCAGCAGTCGCGTAAATTGATTGCCGATTTACAATTAATCAATGAAACCTCTCATTGCTTGAATTCAAATTTGCGCTTGGCAGAGACCATTTCTTATATGACCGAGCAAATCCTCCGTTCCTTCAATGCGAAGGAAGTTGGCTTTTTCTTTCTTTCCCTTGAACAGGGAAAAGCTAAAGTACTTCCGGGATCGACGGCTTTTTTTCGAACAAAAGAGGCAGCTAAGTACATTGATTTTATCGACAGTAAAATTCAAAAGGAAAAAGATTCATTGTTTATTGGCGACTTGAATCTAAAGCAGGCTGATGATTGTACGCCATTTCGCTCAGTAATGGCTGTGCCGATGGATCAAGGCGAGAATTTAAAAGGTTTTGTGATCGTTGTCCATCCAGAGCCTTACTATTTTTCATTTGAAACGTTTAAGCTGCTGCAATCGCTTATTCATCACTCGAGTCTTGCATTTACCAATTCAATGCTTCGCGAAGAACTGGAGCGGATGATTATTACGGATCATTTAACAAAGCTTCATTCCCGCAATTATTTGGACGAAAAAATGCAGCGATCCATGAAAGAAGATGAACAAGGTACATTTATTTTGATTGACTTAGATAACTTTAAGGTGATAAATGACACGCATGGGCATCAGGTTGGCGATGAAGTTCTGATCCAGGTGGCCACTCTCATTAAAACGAATATTCGGGAAAGCGATGTAGGGGCTCGTTGGGGCGGAGAAGAGCTAGCCATTTATTTGCCGAAAGTTTCTTTGGAAACGGGAGTGGAAATTGCCAAAAGGCTTGTTGAGAAAGTTGCGGAATTGTCCAATCCGCATGTGACGGTTTCTTGCGGTGTGTCCTATTGGAATAAGGAAAAAATCGATACAACTAAGTTTTTATTCAAAAGGGCGGATGAAGCTCTATATGTTGCTAAACGAACAGGAAAAAATAAAGTCGTTACTCAAGAGGAACGATCATTAGAAGCCTCTGTTTAACAGCAGCATTGAAGCGGATATGTGAAAAAAAGTTCAGGCACTCACGAATGCGAGTGCCTTTTCTGCACTTTCTTAAAGATGCTGAACCAACAGTTCAATAAATTCTTCTAACTTTTCTTGATCCACCTCATCAAAACGATTTTTTTCAGGAGAGTCGATGTCCAAAACACCAAGCAATTCCCCATCTTTTATCACTGGGATCACGATTTCGGACTGTGATGCAGCGTCACAGGCAATATGGCCGGGAAACTGATTCACATCTTCCACCCGAATCGTTGTTTTTGTTGCTGCGGCTGTGCCGCAAACTCCTTTGCCGAAGGGAATGCGGATGCAGGCTGGTAAGCCTTGAAACGGCCCTAACACAAGTTCTTCTTTTGTATCGGTTAAATAAAAACCAACCCAATTAATCCGATCAAGAAATTGATTTAATAAGGCAGAGGCATTGCTTAAATTGGCGATTCGATTTGTTTCATCATGTACAAGTGCCTGCAGCTGTTTTTTTACAAGATCATAATTTTCCACGCGCGTTCCGCGATATGCATCAATGTTAAACATGTCTTTTCACCTGATTCTTTTAAGTTTATCTTTCATTTTAGCAAAAAAACGTGAATTTAGGGAGACTTTGTCGACAAGAATTTGGAGGAATCTGCAAGAAAGACGAGAAATGTTAAAGGAAGCAGAAAAAAATAGGTATCCAACTTTTTCCGGAGGGAGCAATATGAAAAAAAATTCGAAAGATGCGATTGTCCAGGCGGCCATTTCTTTATTTCAAACAAGAGGGTATTACGGAACCTCCATTCGGGACATTGCCAAAAAAGCAAAGGTAAATCCCGCCAATATCTCTTATTATTTTCACGGAAAACAAGGATTGCTTGAATATTGTTTCACGTCGTTTTTTGAACAATATCTTGCCATAATTGAAGAGGCACATATGCAGCTGCATGGAGGGGCGGTTAAGTGTTTAAAACAAATTTCTAAAGGCGTTCTTCATTATTTCAGCAAAAACAGTTCACTCGCGAGCTTTGTTTTAAGAGAAATGTCGATGGATTCACAAATTTCAAGAGAAATTATGACGACCTACTATGCAAAGGAAAAGTTCTTTTTGCAGCAGGTTTTCGAGGCTGGAATTGAGCAAAACGAATTTCATTTGCAATCGATTTCGTATGCAGTTATTCAGCTGAAAAGCTTATGGCTGATGCCGTTTATCAATGCGCCGTATTTGCGAGAGGTTTTTTATTTGTTTCCAAATGAGCATTTTTTTGCTGAAAAATATACCGAGGTAATTGATCAATGGATTGACAAAACATTGTGCCGCAAAGAGGTGGCTATTTAAGGCAAGCAAGCTGAATTGAGTAAAAACGGTCCTCTCCTTCTTCACAACAGAGTCATCATTTAAGCGTCCCCAGATTGTTCATTTTTTTCGATCAAACTATTTTTTTTAAAATCCGTTTTTTTTTTTTTGCTCATTTATGCAAAAAAAGTGAAATTAATAGTCAAAAAATGTCGTTTACATGGTATCATTAAAGCATTGAATTGAACGAGTTATTTTTACATACATAAACGTTGAGTGGCATTCAAATGAATTGGTGTTTGAACAGGGGGATTATGCGTGAAGTACATCATTGGATTTATCATTCTTCTGCTAGTTATCATTGTGACAGGTTATTTTATAAAGAAAAAATATTATCGGGAAATGGATCGGTTGGAAGCATGGAAAATTGATTTAATCAATCGCCCTGTACTTGACGAAATGTCGAAAGTGAAGCAGCTCAATATGACGGGTCAAACAGAAGAACTGTTTGAACGATGGCGCAGCGAGTGGGATGATATTGTGACGGTTCGCTTGCCAGACCTGGAGGAACTGCTATTTGATGCGGAAGAGCATATTGACCGCTACCGGTTTCGCAAAGCCAAAGAAGTTCAGTATCTTATCCGAAAAAATTTGCAAGAAACAGAGGATCAAATTAAACGAATTCTTAGTGAATTAAATGAACTAGTCGGTAGCGAAGAAAAAAACCGGGTTGAGATCGAACAATTGAGAGAAAAGTATCGTGAAGCAAAGAAAGAGCTGCTGGCTCATCGATATACGTTCGGAAAAGCTGAAAAACAGCTTGAAAGCCAATTAAATGACGTGATTGAAAAAATTCAAGAGTTTGATGATAAAACCGAGAATGGAAACTACTTGCAGGCAAGGGAAACGGTTCTGTCAATCGGGAGTCAGCTGGAGCTGATTCAATCCGAAATGGAGAAGATCCCTGACCTCTTACATGAATTTCAAACGGCACTCCCCTCTCAATTAGCTGATGTTCGGGAAGGTTACCGCGAAATGGAACAGCAAGGCTACTATTTAGAGCATATTGAAGTTAAAAAAGAGATTAGCGAGCTTGAGCAACTAATTGCAGTATGTTTGAACGATGTGGAGCAAATCGAGGTTGACAAGGCTGCGGAAGGGCTGAAGGATATAAAAGCAAGAATTGATGTGCTTTTTGACTTGCTTGAAAAAGAAGTACACGCCAAGCACTACATCGTCCAGAATGAAAAAGAAACAGAACAATTGCTTTTCGAACTTAAAGAAGGAAATAGTCAGCTGAACGATGAAGTAAACGAAGTCGGCCAAAGTTACCATTTAACGGATGAATTTTTTCAATCCAGAAGGAAAATCGAGAAAGAACTCCA
>JAKACS010000167.1 GCA_021821235.1 Bacillota bacterium | reverse complement strand
CGGAACGAAGAACGGCCAGCCGTTCTTCCAGCTCTTTTTCAATATTTTGAATCGCTATTTGCATCTTTTCTTCGCGTGTTACGAAGTGGGATGCCGGGAAAATGGCGACATGGTCGCGATCGCCAATGATTTCTCCCGTCAAGGCATCAACTTCGCGGATGCGGTCGACTTCATCGCCGAAAAATTCAACGCGAATGCAATGTTCATCGCGGGAAACCGGGAAAATCTCAACAACATCGCCGCGCACCCGGAACGTTCCGCGTTTAAAGTCAATATCATTCCGTTCATACTGGATATCGACAAGGCGATGCAGCAATTGATTCCGTTCAATTTCCATCCCGGTTCTTATCGACAATACGAGTTCACGGTATTCTTCCGGTGAACCGAGACCATAGATACAGGAAACACTGGCAATGATGATCACATCTTTGCGTTCAAACAAAGCAGATGTTGCCGAGTGCCTTAATTTATCAATTTCATCATTGATGCTGGCATCCTTCTCAATAAAAGTGTCCGTCTGCGGTACATACGCTTCGGGCTGATAATAGTCATAATAGCTAACAAAATATTCCACAGCGTTATTTGGGAAAAATTCTTTAAATTCACTGTAAAGCTGCCCGGCCAGTGTTTTATTATGGGCAATGATCAGCGTCGGCTTGTTTACTTCCTTAATCACATTTGAAATTGTAAATGTTTTTCCCGTCCCTGTTGCCCCGAGCAATGTTTGGTGCCGCTTGTTTTCCTTGATGCCCTGAACGAGCTTTCGGATCGCTTCGGGCTGGTCGCCTTGCGGGGAATACTTTGATACGAGTTCAAATTGGTCTTTCATCCTGATATCCTCCTGCAAAAATGGATCCTGCTTCAGTACGTATGCGTTATTTCCATTCTACCACAACATCGGTTAAACAAACCAATAATATGCGAACGAATATTCGTTTTTCCATTTTGCCAATTTCCTGCCGCTAGCTTACTAGCTTCATTTTGAAAAAACAAACAGCCCTGCCGGTTAAACTTGGCGGGGCTGTAAATCAGCTGTTTTTCACTACTCTTTGTTTCAGCCGGACGGCATACCAAAAGCCGGCGGTCAGTGAGAAAGCATCCAAAATCATAATGGGCCATGTATGTGTGTAGCCTTTATAGACGGAAGCTGTGATAAGGCCAACAGTTAAAATCAAGCCAAGTACTCGATTGTAAGTGACCCTTGTGAACAGTAGCACCAGCAAACCGGGCAAAAGAAGCGCTGATAAGAATTCAATCATCATCGGGTACACCTCTCAATAGCTATCTTTACCGTTATTCTAAAAAGAATGGGCTAAAAAAGCAATCAAAATCTTAAACCTAGCGAAAGTCAGACGGAAAATCGCTGTTTAACATTGAAGCAAGAAGGGATAATAGGTTAATACGTTCTGCCATGAAAATAACCTTTTTGTCAAAAAAGTTTCTTTTTTCCATTTAAAAAAATGATGTAGCAATTTGCTTTGGACACCCTGTTTGCGCTGGCCTAGACGATTTCAAGCGTTGAAAATCTTCTTACGTAATTCTTAATTGTCCTTTTGTACCAGTATCGGTATGATAAGTAGTAGTAGAAAAACATTCATAAATACTCTTCTTCTCAGAATAAGCTAATACTAGAACGAAATGTCGGGGGTTACACCTTAAACACCGAAAGGAGAAATGGCTATGTTCAATGTGGCAATCATTATTCCTGCTCTAAATCCGACGCCAAGTTTAATTGAGTATGTCAAAGCTATACTGGCAGAAGGGGCTGCACAAGTTATTGTGGTAAATGACGGGAGCCGGGCAGAACTAACCCCCATTTTCACAGCGTGCAGCCAATTAGACAATTGCATTGTTTTAACACATGAAACCAATAAAGGGAAAGGACGAGCTTTAAAAACGGCTTTCACCTATTTTTTACACAATATGAATCATTTAGCTGGCGTCATTACAGCCGATGCCGACGGCCAGCATGCAGTCGAAGATGTTTACAAATTGGCAACAGCACTTGCTGATATGCAAAGCGGAATTCTTTTAGGCGTACGGGATTTTAGCCAAAACAATGTTCCATTTCGCAGCAAGCTTGGCAACCGGGCGACAAGTCTCATCTTTCGCTTATTGTATGGGTATAAACTGGAGGATACTCAAACGGGTTTAAGAGCCATTCCAGTAAAGGAGCTTCCCCAAATTGCCAGATTAAAAGGCGAACGCTATGAATACGAAATCAATATGTTGATATACGCGCGGAAGATGAATATTGCGATGAAGGAAATCCCGATCCAAACATTATACTTCAACCATAATGAAGGATCCCATTATAATTCAATCATTGATTCCATCCGCGTCTTCCGCAAGCTGATTTCCGGGCTGCTCCGCTACTCGTTTTCAACAATTGCCTCAGGCGTAATTGATATTATCTGTTTTATTTTGCTTGCCAATGTTTTCTTTATTGAGCTGCCGCTGAAAACGCGCGTATTTTTCGCAACCTTATTGGCGCGTGTCTTTTCGTCCTCAGGCAATTTTTACCTGAATCGAAAACTGGTTTTTCAATCAGGGAATCCGTTGAGTGGCTCGATTATCCGCTACTATTCGTTAGTGATTGGGCAAATGATTGCTTCATATGTGCTGGTTATTTCTGCGAATCTATCATTCGGTGCCAATATTGTTCTCGTCAAAATCATTGTCGACACCTTGTTGGGGATCATCAGCTATCAGCTCCAGCTACATTGGGTTTTTAAAAAAAGTCCTCCTGAACAGATGGCAGGCGAAAGCCATGGCAGATAACTTTTACGGAAAGGGATTCAAGCTTATTCGCGGTGTCGTCCGGGCGTTTTATCCCTCTTATTCTGTTAACCAAGCAGATTTACCCGATGCACCCGTTGTGTACGTGTCACATCATCAAAATCTGTTCGGCCCATTTGTGATTTTGCTTTGGTTTCCGCAGAGTTTGCATACATGGATGCTGCATGTGTTTCTTGATCGAAACGCCTGCTTTCAGCAGTATGCCGACTATACCTTTTCGAAGCGATTCGGTTTGAACAAACTGCTGGCGAAAGCTTTGGCAATGCCAATTTCTTTTTTCATTTCCAAACTGTTGAGCTCCGGAAAAGGCATCCCTGTCTACCGGGGGTCACGGAAAATTTTGCACACCTTTCAACAAAGTGTTGCAGCATTGAAAAACGGCGAAAGCCTGATTATTTTTCCGGATATAAACTATCAAGATGCATCTGCAAGTACAAACGAACTGTACGACGGCTTTCTTTTTCTTGAAAAATATTATTACAAAGCAACCGGCAGCCATGTTTGCTTTGTCCCGCTATACGCCAGCAAAACAAAAAAATCAATCGTAGCCGGCAGTTCCGTTTATTTCCGCGACGGAGAGGATTTCCAAACAGAGCGCAAATTCGTTCTCGGCAAAATTCACGAAAATCTGAATGACTTGGCAAGGCAATGCGGTGATCTGTCATAATTCATTGAAGAATGCCAAAGGAGGTAAACCTCCTTTGGCATTTGCGCTATTGGCGAGCCGCACCGTTTTTGGCGGAAATCTGTTATTTTCAGTTTAAAAGGCGTTCAATCATGCAAATTTATCGGGATAGGGTAAAATAAATTTGTTGCTTTTTTAACAACAGGGGGTTTCTAACTTATGCTGTTTCTTTTAGCTGAACAAGTAGAACGTGTTGGCTTTTTGATTGCTATGGCGTTTTTGTTTTCACGGCAGCAGAAGCTGCGCCATTTTATGCAATATCAAGACGACAACCGGAATCTTGTTTATTTTATTTTTCTCTTCAGCTTCTTTGCAATTTTAGGAACGTTTTCCGGCCTCCCTGTAACAGGGCTTGGCTACCAAGAAACACCATGGATTCAAAAAATCTCTGGATGGGAAGCCATTGCGACCTCACGAACAATTGGCGTCGTGATTGCCGGCTTGTTTGGAGGTGTAAAAGCAGGACTTGGTGTTGGTTTGATCGCCGGCATTCACCGTTATATTTTTGGCGGGTTCGTGGCATTGCCGACGATGATTGCCCCGATTGTTCAAGGCCTTTTTGCCGGATTCATGCGCAATTCTCTTAAAAAGCGCTATCGACACGTTTCCTCCATCCAAATGTCTTTTGTCGTAGGCTTTCTCGCAGAAACAATGCAAATGCTGTTGATCCTGGTTCTCGCCAAGCCATTTGATCAAGCACTTTCACTTGTTAAGTTGATTGGAATTCCGCAAATTCTCTCAAACAGCATCGGCGTTGCTGTCTTTTTTGTCATTTTAATGCAAGTCGCGATCGAAGAAGAACGAATCGGGGCTCATTATGCGCAAAAAGCGCTGCAAATTGCCGAGAAAACGCTATCGTATTGGCGCAAACCGCTAAGACAAGCTGTGAGTGAAATTGGACAAGTCCTTCTTCAAGAAACTGAAGCGGTTGGAGTAAGCTTCCATCAAAAAGAAAAACTCCTGTTTCAACGAGGGGAAATCACCGCGTATGGTGTTAAGCTGCCCGTTGAATACAAATCCCAAGAACTGGGGTTATTTCGAATGTTTTACAAGAAAAAACAACAGCAGCAAACAGCGGAAGTAACTGCGATTTTAAACGGATTGGCCCAGCTGTTTAGCCAGCAATATGCCCTGGCGGAAGCCGAACGGCAGGCACACTTGGTGACAAATGCTGAAATTAAAGCATTGCAGGCGCAGATGGATCCGCATTTTTTATTTAATGTCTTAAATACGATTAAGTCGCTTATCCGAACGGCTCCCGAGGAATCAAGAAAAATGATCACCCAGCTGGCGAAATACTTACGGAAAAATATGCAAACCATCCAGCAAGATTTAATCCCCATCCGCGAGGAACTGGATCATGTGAAAATGTATCTTGACTTGGTCAAAGCCCGCCTTGGCGACAGACTGGAAATTGAATGGGAAATAGATGCAACCAGCCTTGAATATACGATTCCATCGTTAACCATTCAGCCAATTGTTGAAAATGCGATTGTGCATGGAATTCGCAAAATGAGCAAGGATGGCCGCGTCAACATTCGCATAACCAAAACGGCCGATGGCATCCAAATTCGGGTGTGCGACAATGGACACGGAATGGAAACAAAGTTAATCTCGAAAGATCAAGAAGCACATATGGGATTTGCGTTAACCAATATTCGGCAGCGTTTAACCTATCATTTTGGCGAAAAAACAAACTTCATCATTCAATCAAAGAAAGGGCAAGGAACGTTGGTTTCTTTTGTCCGGCCAATTGACGAAAGAGGTGCTGACAAATGACGATTCGCGTACTGATTGTGGATGACGAACAGCCTGCCCGCGAAGAACTAGCGTTCATGCTCGGAGAAATTGCTGGCATCGAAATAATCGGCGAGGCGGCTTCCGGAATGGAAGCAGTCAAGAAAGCAAAGGAATTAAAACCTGAACTCCTGTTTCTTGATATCCAGCTCCCTGATTTGACTGGTTTGCAGGTTGCCGAAATTTTGAACGAATTTGATTTTTCGATCCAGGTCGTTTTTCTAACGGCCTATGATCATTTTGCGATTGAGGCCTTCAAACTGCGGGCATTCCATTACGTATTAAAACCGTATGATTCCGAGGATTTAATCGAAGTGTTCAAAAACTATACAAATTCCCTGAATGAAAACCAGCTAAAGGCTGAACAGACAAAAAACAAATTGGCGATTGAAACGGACAACGGGATAACCTATTTATCACCGAAAGAAATCTATTTTATTGAAAAACAAGGGCGCGAAGTGATCATTCATATAAAAACCACAAAACTGAAAGCCTTGTTTACCTTAAGTGAACTATTTGAAAAACTGGAACGGTTCGCCTTTTTTCGCACGCATAAAAGCTATTTGGTCAATTTGGAACATATTAAAGAATTAAGAACATGGTTTAATGGCTCTTACAATTTGATTATGAATGACCAAGCCCATTCAGAAGTTCCGGTAAGTCGGAATTATGTCAAAAGTTTGCGTGAAAAAGTCGAATTATGACATTTTGCGCACAATTTTTTACATGATAGAACAAAAGCAACCGCTTCCAAAACGCGAGCAGATATAATAAAATCACAAGCAATGTGGAACACTACTTCCATAGATTGCAAACGCATTCAAAGGAGGCGTCACAGATGAAACCAGTTATTTTTTTATTAGTCCTTGTTCCTTTTCTCGCTCAATTGGTAGCGCTGCCATTAGTAAACAAATTCAACCCGATCATTCTCGGTTTCCCTTTGTTTCACTTTTGGCTACTGATCTGGATGATTCTAACTCCCATTTTCACATGGGCGATTTACAAAATTCAGAAGTCTAGGGGGGAATTGGAACAATGAAGGGAAATTTAACCGCTCTTATTATTACTTCCGTCATCGTCTTGATTGTCATCGGTGTTGGTTTTTTCGCAGGCCGAAGCAAAGAATCACGGAGTTCGGTTGAGGAATGGTCCGTTGGTGGCCGCCGCTTAGGAAGCTTATTCGTTTGGTTTCTCATTGGTGCGGATGTTTATACAGCCTACACCTTTTTAGGTTTAACAAGTTCTGCTTATGCAGGCGGAAGCATCGCGTTTTTTGCCACACCATACGTTGTCTTGGCATATCCGCTTGCCTATTTCTTTTTACCAAAGATTTGGAAGATTGGAAAAACCCACAATTATACAACGCTTGCCGATTATATTAAAGGTCGTTTTGACAGTAAATTATTCTCGGTATTGATCGCAATTAACGGTGTGCTTATGCTAATTCCGTATATCGACTTACAGTTAAGCGGCATCCAGGACACATTACGAGTTGCCGGCACGGGTTATATTAATATCACCTTTGTAGTTGTTGTATCATTCTTGCTTGTTGCTTTTTATACTTTCTTCG
>JAKACS010000166.1 GCA_021821235.1 Bacillota bacterium | reverse complement strand
CGGTTTTCTGGCAATAATCACATAGTCACGCTCAGTAGAAAGAAGATCAGCCAGTTCGAAAATAGCCTGGCGAATATAACGCTTAATTCGATTTCTCGTAACAGCATTGCCAATTTTTTTGCTGACGGACAGACCGATTCGGAAAGAAGACTGTCCTTCTTTTGCTAATACATACACAACAAATTGCCGATTGGCGAAAGACCGTCCTTTTTTAAATACTTCTTGAAATTCTTGATTCTTTTTGATTCGCAATTCTTTTTTCACGGAAAAAACACCTTCAATTTTGGTTAGTCCAACAGATGACGCTCCGTTCTCCCTATTAGAAAAAAAGACCACTGAGACGTTTCAGTGGTCTATGCTGATAAAACTTTTCTTCCTTTACGGCGGCGGCGCGCCAGAACTTTACGTCCGTTTGCTGTGCTCATTCGGCTGCGGAAGCCATGAACCTTGCTATGTTTTCGTTTATTTGGTTGATACGTTCTTTTCATCTATGACACCTCCCAAAAGGAATAGCCCTTAAATTCAATTAGACAGTCTCAATTATTATATAGATGACATACAGCAATTGTCAACCACCTCTCAAATCCCCTTTTTTTTTATAAGTGGATCCCTTTTTATCCCCAAAAACGCCCTGTGGATAAAAAAAACGACATTTTTCGCACTGCCCACAAATTATCGACAGCTTTTGCACATAGGCAGATCTTGTGGACAAAAATTATCCAGTCGATAACGCTGTTGTGGATAAATACTGAAAAACCATTGCACCTCTATCTATTATCTGGTATTATATTTGTGTTTTCACTCTGAATAACTATAGGGTAAATTTTTCTTTATCCACAGATTGTGGATAACTTGTGGATAGTTATTCAACTCATCTGAAAATACTTGTCCACAATGAGTGGATATTGTCGAATCTCCACTTTTATTCCTTATTATATATTTTTCCACAAACAGTCACTTGTATATTTATAAATTTCAGCGCTTCAGGCTGTTTTTGTGTCCATATGAACTGCTTATGAACTATTATCTGCATTTATTTTTTAAAGTACGGACATTGATTTAGTATGAAAAAGGAGGGAACTAATTTGGAAAACATAGCGGATCTTTGGAGTGCAGCGTTGACAAATATCGAAAAAAAAATAAGCAAACCAAGTTTCGACACATGGTTAAAGTCAACAAAAGCACATTCCCTGCAGGGGGATCTGCTAGTTGTCACTGCTCCAAATGAATTTGCGCGTGATTGGCTGGAAGAACGGTATTCGCAGTTGATTTCTGACATTCTATATGAAATTACGGGTGAAGAGCTCGCGGTAAAATTTATTATTCCGCAAAGCCAAACTGAACAAGAATTTGAAATGGCCGTCCCTCTACAAAAACAAAAAAAAGATGATGACCATAACGATTTTCCGCAAAATATTTTAAATCCAAAGTATACATTTGACACCTTCGTCATTGGGTCAGGAAATCGCTTTGCACATGCAGCATCCCTGGCAGTTGCCGAAGCGCCAGCAAAAGCATACAATCCGCTGTTTATCTATGGGGGAGTAGGATTAGGCAAAACCCACTTAATGCATGCAATCGGTCATTATGTGTTAGAACATAATCCGGCAGCAAAAGTGGTTTACCTTTCTTCGGAAAAATTTACAAATGAATTTATCAATTCTATTCGCGACAATAAAGCTGAAAATTTTCGTACAAAATATCGAAATGTCGATGTGCTGTTAATTGATGATATTCAGTTTCTGGCTGGAAAAGAATCTACACAGGAGGAATTTTTTCATACTTTTAACAGTCTGCACGAAGAAAGCAAGCAAATTGTCATTTCTAGTGACCGGCCGCCAAAAGAAATTCCAACACTGGAAGATCGATTACGTTCACGCTTTGAATGGGGATTAATCACCGATATTACCCCGCCCGATTTAGAAACGCGGATTGCGATTCTCCGGAAAAAAGCGAAAGCAGATGGTTTGGATATCCCGAATGAAGTAATGCTCTATATTGCAAATCAAATTGATTCCAATATTCGCGAGTTGGAAGGTGCGCTCATCCGCGTCGTCGCCTATTCGTCGCTGATTAATAAAGATATTAATGCTGATTTGGCAGCGGAAGCTTTGAAAGATATTATTCCGTCATCAAAACCAAAAGTGGTCACCATTCACGCTATTCAAAAAGCTGTTGGGGAACAATTTAATATCAAACTTGAGGACTTTAAAGCAAAGAAACGAACAAAGTCAGTTGCGTTTCCAAGACAAATTGCCATGTATTTATCCCGGGAATTAACGGATTACTCTTTGCCAAAAATCGGTGAGGAGTTCGGAGGCAGGGATCATACGACGGTAATTCATGCCCATGAAAAAATATCGAAACTTCTGCAGTCGGATGCCCAATTGCAAAAACAAATGAAAGAATTAAATGAAATGCTAAAACTCTAATATTGTGCATAACTACCTTTGACTTATACACAGTCTATCCACATGTGGATAGACTGTGTTTCCTTTGAAAAATGAAGTTATCCACAAATTAACAAGCCCTACTAGTACTTCTATTTTTTTAAAAGCTTTTAATTATATAAACAATACGCAAAATTCCCCATCATTCTAAATTTATGCCCACGTAGGAGGATTGATGAAATGAAATTTATAATCCAACGAGATCGTCTAGTCCAAAGTGTTCAAGACGTTATGAAGGCTGTCACATCAAGAACAACAATTCCAATTTTAACCGGGATTAAAGTAACGGCAACTGAAAATGGAGTTACCTTAACGGGAAGTGATTCCGATATTTCAATTGAATCTTCTATTCCGAAAGAAGAAAACGGCGATGAAATCGTTGAAGTGAAACAAACAGGTTCTATTGTCCTGCAAGCGAGATTCTTTAGCGAAATTGTTAAAAAATTGCCGACCGATTCTGTTGAAATTGAAGTATTAAATCATTTGCAAACGATTATTCGATCTGGAAAATCTGAGTTTAATTTAAATGGTCTTGATGCGGAAGAATATCCACGTCTCCCGCAAATTGAAGAAAATAATAAGTTTCAAATTGCTGCCGATCTTCTAAAAGCCTTGATTCGCCAAACTGTATTTGCAGTGTCCACCTCAGAAACACGACCGATCTTGACAGGTGTCAACTGGAAAGTGGGAAATAATGAGTTGATCTGTATTGCAACAGATAGCCACCGACTTGCACTAAGAAAAGCAAAAGTAGAAAGTGAAATCAACGAAACTTACAATGTCGTCATACCCGGTAAAAGTTTAAATGAATTAAGTAAAATCATTGATGATACAAGTGATTTAATCGATATTGTCATTACGGAAAATCAAGTTTTGTTTAAAGCCAAGCATTTGCTGTTTTTCTCAAGATTGCTTGAAGGAAATTATCCGGATACTTCAAGATTGATTCCGGCAGAAAGCAAGACAGAAGTTATTGTGAATACAAGGGAATTTTTACAAGCAATCGATCGGGCGTCATTGCTTGCCCGAGAAGGAAAGAACAATGTTGTTAAATTCTCCACAATCGAAGCTGAAAGTATTGAAATTTCTTCAAATTCTCCGGAAATTGGGAAAGTTGTCGAAGAAGTTCAGAGCCACTCGATTGAAGGTGAAGAATTGAAGATTTCCTTTAGTGCCAAATATATGATGGATGCACTTAAAGCGTTGGAAGGTACGGATATTAAAGTCAGCTTTACGGGAGCGATGCGTCCTTTCGTCATTCGCCCTCTTCATGATGAAACAATTTTGCAATTGATTTTGCCAGTCAGGACATATTAACCAAGGATAAAAAGAGTTAAGCTGCTATATCGATGGCAGCTTTTGTTTTTAAAAACAGACTTTTAGTTTTCTTTGTATCTAAACCGATTATTTAGTAAAATAAAGTATTGGAGACCATTTTAGAAAAGAGTGATAACCTTTGACAATCGAAATCAAGGTAGACACAGAATATATTACGCTTGGCCAATTTTTAAAATTAGCGGATGTAATTCAAACTGGTGGAATGGCAAAATGGTTTTTAAGTGAAAACAAAATTTTGATTAATGGCCAACAGGATCAGAGAAGAGGCAGAAAACTTTACCCTGGAGATCAAATTCAGGTTGAGCGCTTCGGTGATTTTATTCTCGCGAGCCGTTAGAGGATTTATCGATGTATATTGAGCAATTGTCGTTAAAAGATTATCGCAATTACGAACAGTTGGACATTTCACTTGAAAACAAAGTGAATGTGATTTTAGGAGAAAATGCTCAAGGAAAAACAAATGTAATGGAATCGATCTTTGTTTTGGCGATGGCAAAGTCCCATCGGACGTCAAATGATAAAGAACTGATTCGCTGGGACAAAGAGTATGCTAAAATAGAAGGTAGGGTTCAAAAACAGCACGGAAGCCTGCCGATGCAGCTCAGCATTTCGAAGCGGGGGAAAAAAGCGCGGCTCAACCATATTGAACAGCAAAAATTGAGCCAATATGTCGGCAATATGAACGTTGTCATGTTTGCACCTGAGGATTTGAATCTTGTTAAAGGGAGTCCGCAGATTCGCCGCCGGTTTATTGATATGGAAATTGGCCAAGTTTCCCCGATTTATTTACATGGTATCAGCCAATACCAGAAAATACTTCAACAACGCAATCATTATTTGAAACTGATGCAGCTTAAAAAGCAAAACGATCAGACCATGCTTGAAATATTAACGGAGCAATTCATTCATACTGCTGTAAAGATTGTCGCGAAACGGTTTGAATTTCTCCTTTTGTTGGAAAAATGGGCACAGCCAATCCATAAAGGCATTTCCAGAGGTCTGGAAGCGTTAAAAATTAACTACAAACCTTCTTTAGAGGTATCAGAAGACCAAGATTTGTCGAAAATGATAGCAAGTTTTGAAGAAAAATTTTTCAAAGTAAAAGAAAGAGAGATTGACCGCGGGACAACGTTATTTGGTCCCCATCGTGATGATTTGCTCTTTTTTGTCAATGAACGGGATGTTCAGACATATGGATCCCAAGGTCAGCAGCGTACAACCGCACTGTCGCTGAAACTTGCCGAAATCGAATTGATTCAATCGGAAATAAGCGAATACCCTATCTTATTGCTTGATGATGTTTTATCCGAATTGGATGATTACCGGCAATCACATTTATTAAATACCATTCAAGGAAAGGTTCAAACCTTTGTCACCACAACGAGCATTGATGGCATTGACCATCAAACATTGAAAAATGCTGCAACGTTTACGGTCGATTCGGGAACGATCAACAAAAGGAATTGAGGTGTCGGTGTGTATATTCATATCGGTGAAGATCTGAACATTCGAGCGCAAGATGTTGTTGCGATACTAGATAACAAGAGCGTTAACTCTTCATTTTTTGTTGAAGGGTTTTTAAAACGCCATCCGGAAATGGTCATCAACCTTTCGAAAAAATCCTTTAAATCTGTCGTCATCACAAAAGACAATGTCTATTTATCTCCCCTTGCTTCCGGGACTCTGAAAAAACGGTCAAATCCCCCAGTAGTGCAAGGTTTTTTATAAATAATTGAAAACTTTGTAAGAAACGTTAAAAAAGCTTATGAACGTTTTTAATAGTCTGCGTCTGTATTTCATCATTAGCAAAAACAGTTTGGAATTAATATTCCATTTTTTCAAAAGAAAGTGCAGGTGAACGGTATGACAATGGAACAAAAAGAAGTTGAAGAGCAAGCATACGATGCCAATCAGATTCAGGTTCTCGAAGGGCTTGAAGCTGTGCGGAAACGTCCGGGTATGTATATTGGTTCGACAAGCGGCAAAGGTCTCCATCATCTTGTCTGGGAGATTGTTGACAACAGTATTGACGAAGCTTTAGCCGGATATTGCGATGAGATTAATGTAATCATTGAAAAAGATAACAGTATAACCGTAAAGGATAATGGGCGGGGTATTCCTGTAGATATTCAAGAAAAAATGGGTCGTCCGGCAGTAGAAGTCATCATGACGGTTCTTCATGCAGGCGGTAAATTTGGCGGCGGCGGCTACAAGGTTTCAGGAGGACTGCATGGGGTTGGTGCTTCTGTTGTAAATGCTTTGTCGACGGAACTTGAAGTTTTTGTCCATCGTGATGGTCATATTTATTATCAAAAATACGAGCGGGGAGTCCCGGCAGCTGATCTGAAAATAATTGGAGAAACCGATCATACTGGTACAACGACACACTTTGTTCCAGACCGAGAAATTTTCACAGAAACATTGGAGTATGAGTATGATACACTTGCGACACGGCTTCGCGAACTCGCCTTTTTAAATCGTGGAATAAAAATAACAATCGATGACAAACGGGTAGAAAATAAACATAGCGAATACCATTATGAAGGTGGAATTAAATCATACGTTGAGCATTTAAACCGTACAAAAGAGGTTGTTCACGAAGAACCAATTTATCTCGAGGGCGAGCGCGACGGGATAACGGTTGAAGTGGCTCTTCAGTACAATGATGGATATACGGAGAGCATTTACTCTTTTGCCAACAATATTCATACGTATGAAGGCGGTACCCATGAGTCTGGATTTAAAACAGCTTTAACAAGGGTAATTAATGATTATGCCAGGAAAAATGGAATGATAAAAGAAAATGAAACAAACCTCTCTGGAGAAGATGTACGAGAGGGGTTAACGGCCATTGTCTCTGTCAAACACCCCGATCCGCAATTTGAAGGACAAACAAAAACAAAGCTCGGAAACTCAGAAGTGCGGACAATTACTGATGCGGTTTTTGCCAATCATCTTGAAAAATTTCTCCTTGAAAATCCTATGGTTGCAAGGAAAATTGTTGAAAAGGGACTAATGGCAGCCAGAGCAAGATTGGCAGCAAAAAAAGCCCGTGAACTGACGCGAAGAAAGAGTGCCCTGGAAGTTTCTAGCCTTC
>JAKACS010000165.1 GCA_021821235.1 Bacillota bacterium | reverse complement strand
CTTTAATAAATCATTATTGTTTGGCGGCAAATTTTGCTTTTGCTTCAATACGGCGGCGGTGCAAAATCGGTTCTGTGTAGCCATTTGGCTGATCATATCCCAGGAACACAAGATCGCACGCAGCCTGGAACGCAACCGAATCATCGTAGTTGCCTGCCATTGGCCGGTAAGCCGGGTCATCGGCATTCTGCTCGTCAACCACTTTCGCCATCCGCTTTAGCGTTTCCATTACTTGTTCTTTTGTACAAATTCCGTGATGCAGCCAGTTCGCCATATGCTGGCTGGAAATTCTTAATGTGGCCCGGTCTTCCATCAAACCGATATTGTTAATATCTGGTACCTTCGAACATCCGACTCCTTGTTCAACCCAGCGGACTACATAGCCAAGAATTCCTTGTGCATTATTATCAAGTTCTTCTTGAATTTCCTCTGGTGTCCATTGAGGATTTTCAGCCACTGGAATTTGCAGAATCTCATCATTGACATCAGTGATTTCATCTGACAGAGCGTTCTGCACTTGCTTCACATTGACTTGATGATAGTGCAGTGCATGCAGAGTAGCTGCTGTTGGTGATGGAACCCATGCTGTATTCGCACCTGCTTTTGGATGTACCACCTTTTGTTTCAGCATTGCATCCATTAGATCCGGCATTGCCCACATGCCCTTGCCGATTTGAGCATGACCTTGGAAACCAGTTTCCAGTCCTCTGTATACATTTGACCGTTCATATCCTTGAAGCCAGGTCGAAGATTTCATGTCATTTTTGCGAATCATCGGACCCATTTCCATTGATGTATGCATTTCATCCCCTGTACGATCAAGGAAACCAGTATTAATGAAGACAATCCGATCTTTAACTTCGCGAATGCATGCTTTTAAGTTAAGGGATGTCCGGCGCTCTTCGTCCATCACGCCAATTTTTAACGTGTTGCGCTCCAATCCTAATAGATCTTCCGTCCGGTCAAAAAGCTCATTGGCAAAAGCAACCTCTTTTGAACCATGCATTTTTGGTTTAACGATATAAATCGAACCTTTGGAAGAATTTTGGTACTTTCCGTTACCCAATAGTGAATGTTTGGCGGTTAGGCTTGTAAAGACTGCATCAAGGATACCTTCTGGAACCTCATTACCATTTTCATCCAAAATCATATTAATGGTCATTAAATGACCGACATTGCGAACGAACATAAGCGAACGTCCGTTAAGAGAGAATTCTTCTCCTGTTGGCGAAGTATATAAACGATCCGGATTCATTGTCCGAGTCATACCTTTACCTGCTTTCGTAAAAGTAGCCGAAAGCTCTCCTCTCATTAATCCAAGCCAGTTTCGATAAACCAGCACTTTATCTTCTGCATCAACAGCTGTTACCGAGTCTTCGCAATCCATAATCGTTGTAATCGCTGCTTCAAGCAGAATATCTTTCACTCCGGCAGGATCGGTCTTGCCAATCGGATGATTTCGGTCAATTTGAATTTCGAAATGAAGGTCGTTGTTTTTCAATAAGACCGCAGTCGGTGCTTCAGCATCACCTTGATAGCCGGCAAACTTGCTTTCGTCTGCAAGCCCGACAACATTGCCGCTGTTCAAAGCCACTTCAAGTTTCCCATTAGCAACCTTGTAACCAAAAGCATCTTTATGGGAACCTTCGCTAAGCTGTGCCGCTTGGTCAAGGAAATCTTTTGCGAAAGAAATCACTTTTTCGCCGCGGACAGGATTATAAGCTCTCCCCTTTTCCGCACCACCCTCTTCGCTGATCGCATCTGTACCGTATAATGCATCATACAGGCTTCCCCAACGGGCATTGGCGGCATTGATGGCATATCGTCCGTTGTTAACCGGAACAACTAATTGCGGACCTGCTTGAACGGCAACTTCATCATCTACATTTGCAGTCGTAACCTTGAAATCCTCCACTTCTGGTTCAAGATAGCCAATCTCTTTCAAGAAAGATTTGTATTGTTCAAAATTAAATTCTTTATGTTCAAGATGCCAATTGTTTAGTTTTTGTTGAATTTCATCCCGAATCGCCAGTAATTCTTTATTTTTCGGAGCCAAATCTTTTATAAGCGTTTCCAATCCAGACCAAAAAGATTGCTGATCGACATTGCTCCCGGGCAGTGCTTCTCGATTAACAAACTCATAAAGTTCCGTTGCTACCTGTAAGCTGCCAACCTTTGTGTAGTTCGACATAAATTTCATCCTCCTGCCTTTTTTTGATTTACCTCTGATATGTTTCCTATTAGGAAACATCGTTTCTTAATGTTTACATTCAAATAATAACATACTTCTTTTGCTAATTTCAATAATTTTCAATCAATTCCTGCAGTTTTTTACATGTTTTTCTTTTGTAGGGCAAGGGTATGGATATGGCAAGTAAACTGAAGGGAAGTGATGTGAATGGTCAGCTCTAAACAAGCGAATGAGTTAAAAGAGTTGTTAATAAACGAAAAGGTAAGGCTTGAAAAATCGGTCAACTCCAATCTCGCAATCCGCCCTGCAATGGAACCAGGGGAACCAGCGGCAGAATTGTCGCTGTATGATAACCATCCTGCAGATATGGGAACCGAAATGTTTGATCGCTTGAAAGATCAGGCGATTGAAGATCATACAGAAACCGAGATTGATTTTAAAAAAGAAGCTTTAGATGCGATCGAGAATGGCAATTACGGAAAATGCAAAGTGTGCGGTAAAGATATTGCCAATGAACGCTTAAAAGTGCTGCCTTACACGCTATATTGTGTTGATCATACAATGCGGAAAAATCTGTCGCACGACAGGCCAGTTGAAGAAGAGGTGCTCCCCTTGCATGGGCCAGATTTTACCCATCTTCATAATCCGCAATACGATATGCGCGATGATAATTTTTAGAAAATTGGCAAACTTGGGACATCTGAGACACCTTCTGATATGGGAAAGGATAAGGAAAATTATCTAGCTTTATATAAAAAAGATGATCGCCCTGAAGGTTTTACCGAGGATTATGAGTCTTTTATTGGCAATGAGATGGATGGGGAGAGGCGTATTTACCCAAACAAGGCTGAAGAAGATCTGGAACGCAAGCTTGATGAAGAAAGGCTGGAATCGCAGATCGGCAATCTGCCATATAAATTGAAAGACAGTTATACAAATGAAACATAAAAAACTTACCCTCCGGTTTTTACTAGAGGGTAAGTTTTTTATGATAATTATTCATTTTCGGTAAATAATAATAACCAAATCAATGTCTAGGAGGCTCCAATGAATCACCAGTCGATCCATCTCACATCAGGAGAAATTGCTTCGCTATGGTCCTGTTACATAAATAATAGCATGTCCAAAGTAATCCTGTCTTTTTTGCTGAAACATCTTCAGGATCCTACTATTAAAGAGACAGTAAAATTATCATACGATATCTCAAAAGAACAATTGATTGATTTGCATTCTTTTCTTCAACATGAAAAGTTTGCGATCCCTCAAGGATTTTCTGAAAATGATGTCAATCCAAGTGCACCATGGCTCTTCACGGATGTGTTTTGTTTGAGTTATGTGAACCATATGGCAAGAGTAGGGATGCTCGCATATAGCGGTTTTCTTGCGATGAGCATTCGAAAAGATGTCCGCAAATTTTTTTCAAATGGGTTAACCCAAATCACTTCTCTCTATAACAAAACAACTGACATTTCATTGGAAAAAGGAATCTTGGCAAGAAATCCTTACATAATGGTTCCAAAAGAATCCAAATTTGTTGAGAGCACGAGTTATTTGAGTAAAAAACGACCCTTGAATGCAATCGAAATTTCTCATCTTTCTATGAATATTCTAACAAATACAATTGGGGAGAAATTGTGTCTAGCCTTTGCGCAAACATCATCCTCAAAAGAAATACAGGAATTTATGATGCGCGGAAAGGAGATTGCAGAAAAACATGCAAAGATATTTGCCGCAGTTCTTCAAAATGAAAATGTGAGTGTACCTTCTACACCAGACATGGCTGTCAGTCACTCAACCACAAAAACCTTTTCAGATAAATTACTGATGCTCCATATGTCATTGCTAAGTGCCTCCGGAACCGGAAACTATGCAACCGCAGCTGCAGCAAGCCAGCGTAGTGATCTGGCGTTAAATTATGAGCGATTATCACTTGAAATAGGCAAATATGCCAAAAGCGGAGCAGATATGATGATTAAACACGGCTGGCTTGAACAGCCACCCGGATTGGAAGACAGGGAAAGATTGATCAAAAAGAAACCTGATTGAAAAATTTTAAGTTTTGTTGCGAACTTTCATCCTTTATTTACGAAAAAACCGGTTTTTTGCATTCAGTTACAATGAACCGGTTTTTCACTTTGTTATTCAAATAGAGAAAGAAATTCCCCGTATCCCTCTTCTTCAAGTTTCTCTTTTGGAATAAACCGAAGCGATGCGGAGTTGATACAATAGCGGGCGTGATCAGGCCCTGGGCCGTCGTCAAAAACATGACCTAAATGTGAATCAGATGATTTGGCGCGCACCTCAATTCGCCGCATTCCGTAAGAAGTATCGAGCTTCTCTTCCAATTCCTGTCTTCTTAATGGTTTCGTAAAGCTCGGCCAACCGCAGCCAGCATCATATTGATCCTTAGAGCTGAACAAAGGCTCCCCGGAAACAATATCAACATAAATGCCTTCTTCGCTGTTGTTCCAATATTCATTACGAAATGGTGGTTCAGTCGCATTTTTTTGGGTGACATCATATTGAAGCGGCGTCAGAACTTTGCGAAGTTCTTCATCCGTTTTGCACGTTTTCCACTTTTCCCGAATGAACGGAGCTCGGCCAGATCCTTCTTTATAAAGCCGATAATGAAACCCGTTCTTCATATAGTAATACTGATGTTTTTCTTCCGCTTCATAAAAAGGCCCAGCAGGCAAAATTTGCGTGACTATCGGCTTTTGAAAACGATCGCTTGCCTCAAGCGCTGCCTTTGAAGCCTCGGCAAGGTCTTTTTGGCGGTCATTCAAATAAAATATCGCCGTTCGATAAGAACTTCCGCGGTCATTAAACTGCCCGCCCACATCTGTCGGGTCGATTTGCCGCCAATAAAGCTCAAGTAATTTTTCATACGGAAAAACCGCCGGATCGAAGGTGATTTGAACAGCCTCATAATGGCCTGTCGTGTCGGAACACACTTCCTCATAGGTTGGATTTTCTTTGTGTCCGCCTGTATAGCCGGAGATCACTTCCCTAATTCCCGGCTGTTCGTCAAACGGCTCAACCATGCACCAGAAACAGCCGCCGGCAAAAATCGCTTTCTCGTAATGTTCTGTCATAAAAATTCATCCCCTTGTTTGCGTATTTCTCATCTATTCTTATCATCCCACAAAAATCTTTTAAAAAGCAAACGAAAACGCAGGAACCGTTTCCGATTCCTGCGCGTATTTTTGTACATTTCTTTTATTCAAACAGATTCATCTTCTTAGGCTGATTTTGTTGTGATTTCCTTTATCCCGAGTTTATTGAATAAAGTTGTCATTTTATCAAGCTGATTGCTATCTTCAATTATCACAAAACTCGGCTGCTGCAGGTGGTTTCGATAATGAATTTTTTACGCTCATTTCTTTGTTCATTCTTTAGAAACTAAATGATCGCGATCCACGGCTTCAGGTGGCTGTTCCATCCAGCCGTGCTCAATCATAATATTGGCACCATCCTCGACAAATAAACTGACATCCATCAAGAAACGTGCATACATTGCGCCAATATCTCGCCTACCATTTAAAGAAGCACCATTGGCATAGGATCTGATTTTCATTGAAAACATATCAATTTTATGAAACAGCATCAATTTATCCGAAAAAGGTGCTACGGTGGAAGTACTGACTAAATGATCCAGAAGTGGAAGAGTCGGCAAATGATCTTTTTGAAGATGCTGGGCACAAGCCTCAACGTGCTTATTGGCAATTTCTTTGCCGCGCAGCATAAACTCCCGGATTTTTTCCGTTTTCGCAGTTTGGCTAAAGCCAATGAGCAAGGCTTTACTTGTCAAATTGTTATCAATATTGTCGTATAAATGCGTAATTTCCAATGCATGCAGGGGACGAACATTGCCAAAAAAACCGTTTAAATAATTTTGTTTTTGAATAAAATCAACTTTCTCTGGAATCGGAATCGGCGGCGGCTTCATCAAAAAGCCTTTGGCGATAATTACTTCGTTCACTTTTGTCAACAAAATAACCGTTAAATTCAAAATTTGGATAAAAAAGTCTCTGACATCTTTTCGTAAAACGAGCGGAGCAGCCATTGTGTAGAGACTTAACCCGGCTTTTCCGGCATATCTTAAATAATGGAGATAAAACTGGTCTTCAAACAGCCTCGGTGCCTCCGGATTGACGTCTTTGTCGTTGAAACCAATTGGAATCGGGAAACTCTCCTTGGTAAAGATTGTCGTAATGCCTTGTAAAATGGTATTGCTAATCACTAGAGCCTCTGTCAGCACATTTTTAATTTCTTCATCCTCGACATGCTTTAAATAATAGCTAAGCATACATACAGACATTGAATTTCCCATATAAGTAGCCCACAGTTTGCCCATCTCAATCGAAGTTAATTTTTCATGCTTTGTGTTTTTTTCCATCGCTGGAAGCTCTTTTGGTTCATTCGTTTCCATTTTTTAAATCTCCTTGTTTAACTAAGATAACTTATTTTTTTCAACTTTGGAAAAAATATTCTTGCAATAAGTGATCCCATTGAAAAAAATCCCCTTCCCTAAGAAGAGGACTCTAAGTCTTTTTAGATAACACTGTTTTTTACAGTCGGGCTATCGACGCCATCCGGATCAAAAATAAAGTTCAGCGGCAAATACGTTGGCGATAAATCACCGTTTTGCTCTCCGAATCCCTGGTTTCTCTTGTACGAGACAAACTGATCAATAAATTGATTTGGTCCAAAACTGACGACTGAGG
>JAKACS010000164.1 GCA_021821235.1 Bacillota bacterium | reverse complement strand
AGGTATCTTTGGATGGATTAAAGCAATTGCATCAGGCAGAACCGGACCCGGCTCGTGGTGATCGGTAATGATTAAATCCACGCCTAATTCTTTTGCCACCTGAGCTTCGTGGACAGCAGCAATTCCGGTATCAACTGTAATCAACAATGCAATCCCTTTAGCAGCTGCCTCTCTGAACGCCGGTTCGTTCGGCCCATATCCTTCTGTAAAGCGGTTTGGAATATAAAATTGCACGTTTGCACCCAAATCGGTTAAAGTTCGCATTAAAACCGCTGTACTGCTGACACCATCAGCATCATAATCGCCAAATATCAAAATCGGTTCCTGCTTTTGAATGGCTGTTTGAATTCTGGCGACAGCTATGTCCATTCCCTGTAATAAAAAAGGATCATGAAATTCATTTTCTCCAAACAAAAAATACCGTGCAGTTTCAACGGTATTTAGCCCACGATTGACAAGCATAGAAGCAACAAAAGGGGTTATCTTCATTTCATTTGTAAGCGAATCGACCACTTCATTGTCAGACGGCTTCAATTTCCATCTTGTTTTGGCTGCTAACATGTTCTCGTCCCCCTCAACTTACCTAATTATACAGGAGACGATACAGCGATTCAATCAAAAGAAAAACCGCAAGTTTCTGCGGTTATACTTGCGGCTGATCTGAATAACGCTTCTTTTCTTTTACTGTTCGGATGACACCTTTTTTCTTTAGCTCTTTTCCTTTTAAAACAACCCAAAGCGATGCTGCGATGAAAATCGACGAATACACCCCGACTAACAATCCAACAAGCAAAGCAATAGAGAAATTGCGGATTGATTCACTTCCAAAAATCAACAGGGCCACAACCGTTATTAAAACGGTAAACACCGTATTAAGTGAACGTGTCAACGTCTGACGGATACTTACATTGACGACGTCGATAATATCCTGGAACGTTTTTAAGCGCTTCTTCTTGTGCATGTTTTCCCGCATTCGGTCAAAGGTAACAATCGTATCATTAATAGAATAACCGACGATCGTTAGCACTGCAGCAATAAACGTTAAGTCAACTTCCAACCGAGTTATGCTGAAAAACGCAACCATAAAGAAGGCATCATGAAGCAAGGAAGCAATTGCCGCAATTGCCATTGAAAGCTCAAAGCGTATCGTGACATAAATAATAATTCCCACTGAGGCGATCAGAATGGCTTTGATCGCATTTTTAGCAAGCTCCTTGCCAATCGTTGGCGAAACGGTACTAACATTTGGTTCATTGCCAAATTCCGTTTTGAAATTCGCTTTTAAATCAGCAATCTCATTTTTCGCTAATACGCCTTTTAATCGGGCAACGCCAATATCCTTTTTATTTCCAGAAATGACAATGTCATCCGTTTTTAAATTTTGTTTCGTAAAGGCCGCTTGCAATTGCTGAACCGTCAGCGGCGATTTCGATAAGACTTCGACACGTGTTCCGCTCGAAAAATCAATCGCCAGGTTTAAGCGGAAAACAAGCAGCAAGATTAAACCGATCCCAAGCAAAGTAGCTGATAAAATAAAAAACTTTTTGCGGCTTTTCATAAAATCAAACTTATCAAAGCGGGTTGGCAAATCCAATGTGTCGACGTTTTTCTCTATGCTGTGAATCCGATCGGCGCGAACGCCAAGCCAGCTTTTCTTTTTGTTCAAAAAGCCGCTGTGGACCCATAGTCCAAGCAAAAGACGCGAGCCGTAAACGGCGGTAAGGAAGCTCATTAAAATGCTGACAATCAAAATTGTCGCAAACCCTTTTACAGAGCTTGTCCCATATGCAAACAAAACAGCAGCCGTCAAAATCGTCGTTAAGTTCGAATCCAAAATGGAAGTAAATGCGTTTTTCTCTCCGGCTTGAAAAGCAGATTTAACCGATTTCCCTACCTTTAATTCTTCTTTTATCCGTTCATACGTGATAATATTCGCATCAACCGCCATCCCGACCCCAAGGATGATCGCGGCAATTCCCGGCAGCGTAAGCACCCCGTTCATCCAATCAAAAACAAGCAAAATCAGATAAATATAAATCGATAATGAAATAGTCGCAATGAAGCCCGGGAACCGGTAATAAAACAGCATAAACAAGTAAATAATCGCCACACCGACAATCCCGGCGAAAATAGTATCATTTAATGCCTGTTCACCGAATTTCGCACCGACAGAAGTTGAATACACTTCCTTCAATTGAACTGGAAGTGCACCGGCATTTAATAACTGAGCAAGTGTTTGCGCTTCTTTAACGGTAAAGTTTCCGACAATCGATACCGTATCCTGGTTAAAAACTTGCTTAACAGTTGGAGCCGATAAGTATTTTGGATTTTTCTTTGTTGCTTCATTTTTAAAGGAGTCTTTTCCTTTTTCAAAATCAAGCCAAATCACAAGGAAATTGTTTGGAGTCATATTGACGATTTCCTGAGTGACATTGCGGAATTTATCCGCACTCTTCAACTTTAATGACACACTTGGTTTTCCGTTTTCATCAAACGTTTGCTTTGCTCCGTTTTGTGCCAGATCCGTACCATCCATCATTAAACGGTCATTGGCGTCGCGGAAAGACAGATTAGCTTGGGTCGATAAAATTTCCCGCGCCATGTTTTGATCGCTTACCCCAGCAAGCTGCACGCGAATTCGGTTGTTCCCTTCAATTTGAATATTCGGTTCGCTAACCCCGAGGACGTTAATCCGTTTATCGAGTGCTTGCGCCGTTGCAGCAAGGGTATCTTTGTCAATTATTTGTCCTTTTTTTGCTGGTTTTACTTCATACAATACTTCAAATCCGCCTTGCAAATCCAAACCGAGCTTTAAATTTGATAAAATATTTTTCGTCGTTGTTCCGAACAGACTTCCAATCAAGAGAAGTAAGAGGATAAAAGCAACGATTCTACTGCGTTTTACCATTATGTATTGTTCCTCCTTAGGCTACAAAAACAGTCCTTCAAAATCCGAAAAGCCATTGTTTCCATTATGAAATAAGTTGACAATGCTGTCAATTTTCCGACCGGCCGCTCTACTTCAAAAGTTCTCTCCAATCCTCATCATTATCTATCGAAAACTCGCTTGTTTTAAACGTTTCAATTGTCCTGTAAGAAAGATAATCACTGACTTTGATTGAAAAAATATCCTGGATGATTGCATGTAGTTTTCTTTCGTCATTAACTTTCTTCCATTTTTTTCGAATCAAAAATTCCCAGAGTTCATCTTCTGAAATCGAGTCATAGCCAAGCAAACGAAATTCATCCAACTTGCTTAATAATACCGGCTTGACCTGACTGCGAAAATGATGATCGATATGCTCTGCTCCCATAAGCTAAACCTCCCCAATTAATGTAGCTCTGTTCAATAAGCAGCTCTTCGTTCCCGGCTGATGGTACGTAGAACGAATCAAGAAACTCACGGACTCTATCCCATAAGGTGCTTTCTTTCTTTTTTAAGTGAGGGATTAAGTCTACGAAAAATATTCCTGCTTGTCATGCTTTGTCCACTATTGTGCATATAGTTAATTGTATATGAATTCTTCTTTTTTGAGAAGGAGGGAAGTTAATGTCGAAGTTTTTAAGAGGAACATTTATTTTGCTTATCGCCGGATTCATTACAAGAGTACTTGGTTTTATTAATCGGATTGTTATTGCCCGCAGCATCGGTGAAGAGGGTGTGGGTTTATATATGATGGCATTTCCAACCTTTAGCCTTGTGGTAACACTCACCCAGCTCGGCCTGCCAGTTGCGATCTCAAAGAACGTTGCCGAAGCCGAAGCAAGAGGCGATTATGCAGAAATCAAAAAAATCCTGGTGGTATCACTGGCGACAACCTTGGTGCTGTCCGTTGTATTCACACCTGCGCTGATTTTGCTAGCTCCATTTTTATCAACAGCACTTTTTACCGACCAGAGAACATACTATCCCCTTGTTGCGATTGCACCGGTTATCCCGATTATTGCCGTGTCTTCCGTGCTTCGCGGCTATTTCCAAGGCCGGCAGAACATGCGTCCGTCCGCAGCTTCGCAAATTGTCGAACAGGCTATCCGTATCACGCTCATTGCTGTTATGACAAAAGCCTTTCTTCCATACGGAATTGAATATGCTGCGGCTGCCGCAATGGGTGCGACGGTTATCGGGGAACTTAGCTCCCTCCTGTATCTCATGACAACGTTTAAGCTGAAAAAACGCTTTAAACTGCGCAAGAATTTTTTCAAATCGGTTCATGCTGGGAAGAAAACGTTTCGCGATTTAATGGAAATTGCCATTCCTACAACCGGCAGCCGGTTAATTGGCTCTGTTGCCTGGTTTTTTGAACCGATCGTTGTTTCCAATAGCCTGGCTCTTGCCGGCATAGCTGCCGTTACCGCTACAAAACAGTATGGAGCATTAACCGGTTATGCGATGCCGCTGTTAATGCTGCCATCCTTTATTACTTATTCGCTGGCAACTTCACTTGTTCCGGCAATTAGTGAAGCCAATTCCCGGACTAATTATCGCTTAATTGAGCATCGGGTACAGCAAGCATTGAAATTTGCTTTTTTAAGCGGCGGCCTTGCTGTAGTTGTTCTCTATATTTTGGCAGACCCGTTAATGCAGCTAATGTACGGTTCCAAAAATGGCTCTGTGTTTATTCGCTTAATGGCGCCGTTCTTTTTGTTTTATTATTATCAAGGTCCGCTTCAGGCAGTGTTACAAGCGCTGAATCTCGCTCGGGCTGCGATGATTAACAGCCTGATTGGCGCAATTGTCAAAACCCTTGTCGTCTTTTTACTTGCTTCTCAGCCTGCATTCGGTATCAATGGGGCTGCTTTGGGGATTGTGGTTGGATTTGTCCTCGTTACATTATTGCATTTTTCGACTGTTTTGAAAAAAGTCTCTTTCTCCTTTTATATCCGGGACTACGTTAAAGCTTTCCTTGTGATGATTGTCTCTGGATGGCTTGGGTATTGGTCGTTCGCCAATCTGTTTAGTGATCAAATTTTACTTACTCGAGTCGCTGTAGCCATTTCGATAATGTCCATTTCCTATTTGATTCTTCTTTTGCTGCTCGGCCTTTTGCGGAAAGATGATCTGAAACGAATTCCGTTCATCGGAAAACCACTTTCAAAATTAGCTTTCCGCTAAGGTTCAGCCAAAAAGACACGGCATCTTCACTTAAATCCGTGTCTTTTATTCATCGTTTAAGTCGATAAAAAATTGTCCGTTCTCATAACTGCAAAAAGAGATTTTTTTAATCTCATTATAGCCACGTTTTTTCAGCTCTTGTCTTAACCATAAATTCGTTTTCTCGATTCTTTTTAAATTTTCCTCATTGACCGTACCGTCTATGATAAGCGGGATGGTGATATCTCCGCCTTTTTCCAGCATATTTTGGTTTTTTTCCTTTTCAATCACCGATAGTTTTCCGGACGACTCCAAAATCGCAAACTCGACATCTGCAATGCTGCGGATATCTTTTTCCCTAAGCTGGCTCATTAAATCGTCGAAATTATAGCGCTGCTTGCGCATTGCTTTTTCATCAATTTTCCCCCGGTTGATAATTATCGTTGGCTTCCCATCCACAAAATCGCGAAATCGTTTGCTTTTTAACGAAGCCATTGCTAAAGTGATTTGGATTACCATTAAGAGCAGCATCGGTATAATGGTATGCAGCAGAGGATCCTTTGTGTCCTCAATGGCCACAACAGCCATTTCCGCAATCATGATAAATACAACTAAATCCAAAATGCTTAATTCGCCAATCTCTCGTTTTCCCATTACCCGAAAAATAATCAGAATCAGGACATATAGCAGAATCGTCCGAAAAACAATAATGAGATGTTCTTCCATCATCCAGTCGCCCCTTTTCATGTCTAGTGTTTATCGAACCAAGCAATCTGATAGCAAGCAATTGTTTCCATTCGGCAGAATCTTTGCAAGAATTTCCTTCTATTTTTTGACTGGCCTGAATATGCTTGTACTAGGAAAAATGCTGTTTTTCTATCAGTCTACACATAGAAAACAGCAGATGAATTTACTGCCGTTTCGGCGGGGATAAGGAGGAATGCAACATCGAATCAAAAAACTTGGGCACAGCCGTTCTGTATGGCGTCATTTTCATTTTTGCTTTCGCAGCTCTTTCGAGTCTTATTTTTTCCCTTATTCTTCGATTTACATCTGTGCAGGAAGCTTCGCTGCAATACATTGTGACTGCTATGTCATTTATCGGTTTGTTTGGCGGCGGGTTATTATCCGGAGGAAAAAGGAAGCAAAAGGGATGGCTGATCGGAGGATTGACCGGCCTGATCTATACGTTTATCGTGTTCCTGTTTCAATACTTGGGCTATGACCGCCTCTTTGATGCACGGCAGTTCATCTATTATATTTGCTATATCCTCATCGCCATGATGGGCGGTATACTTGGAGTAAACTTGTCGACAAATAAAAGGTCTGCATAATACAAAAAGGAAGCCGGCAAAAAGTGCGGCTCCCTTTTTTTGATGCATTAAAAACTACGACTCCTTTTTTGCCAGCTTATCAGCTGCTGCTGGGGCTGGGGCTGACTCTAAAACTTCACGTACAGCGGAGCGGTCATACGTTAAACGGCTTCCGTCGCCACATTTAATGACAATTTTATTATCATCAAGAGAGTCGACAAAACCATGCAATCCGCCAATCGTAACGATTTTGTCCCCTTTTTTTAGATCACTTTGCATTTGCTGAACGTTTTTTTGACGTTTTTGCTGCGGGCGAATCAATAAAAAGTAAAACAAGACAAACATTAAGATAAGCGGCAATATTGTGCCAAGACTTTGCATTCATTTTCCCTCCTTTCAAAATAGCATCTATTAGAAATTTTTCGCGTTTGGCTTATTAAAGCCATACCGCTCAAAAAATTCTTCTCTGAAATCGCCAAGCCGATCTTCCCTGATCGCTTGTCTGACTTGCTCCAT
>JAKACS010000163.1 GCA_021821235.1 Bacillota bacterium | reverse complement strand
ACGAATTTCCTTAAAGGAAAGAATTTTGCTGCAGGAATCGTTGAATAATTTATCCATGGAGGGTGTCGTTCGCTTAGCAAGGCGAATTTTGATTTTTACAGCTGTTATTGAATTGGCTGGTGCGGTCTTGCTTTCCATTCGTTTCGCTTTTGATATGCCGCTGGGAAGGGCAATCTATTTCGGTATTTTTCACTCGATTTCGCTTTTTAATAACGCTGGGTTTGACATAACGGGAGAATTCCGCAGTTTAACAAACTATGTGCAGGATCCTGTCGTTAACTTAACCGTTGATGCCTTGATTGTTCTTGGCGGCATTGGGTTTATTGTTTTGAACGAATTATTCGAGTACCGGCAAGTACGGAAGCTATCGCTGCATACGAAAGTGGTGCTGCTGACAACAGCTGCCTTAATCATTGCAGGAACAATCGGAATTTTTGCTCTGGAATATACAAACCCGAAAACATTAAAGCCATTGTCTTTTTTAGGGAAAATTCTTGCAGCCTCCTTTCAGGCCATTACACCGAGAACTGCAGGGGCCAATACTCTGAATATTGGCGATATGACGCAATCATCACTCTTTTTAATTATTTTCTTAATGTTTGTCGGTGCATCACCTGGTTCGACAGGCGGCGGGATCAAAACGACTACGTTTATAACATTAATTGGAGCGGTATGGTCGCAAATTCGCGGGAAAGAGGATGTCATTTTTTACCGGCAGCGAATTGTTTATGAAACCATTTACAAGGCGCTGACCGTTACAATCAGCGGTTTATTCATTGTTATGCTTACAACAATGTTACTTACGATAACCGAACCTGGTAAAGCTTTTTTGATGATCTTATTTGAAGCAACCTCTGCCTTTGGAACTGTTGGCCTGTCAATGGGTCTGACACCGGATTTGTCTCCGATTGGCAGACTGATTATTATTTTCGCGATGTTTGCCGGACGTGTAGGCCCCTTAACAATCGCTTTTGCGGTAACCATTCGGCGCAATCCAGATGCATTTCGTTATCCTAAAGGCAAAATTATGATTGGCTAATGTTATGAGAAAGAAAGGTGAAAGATAGTGGTAACGTCTTATGCTGTTATTGGTTTAGGCCGCTTTGGATTAAGTTTGGCCTCGAAATTGTTTGAAGCGGGACAGGAAGTTTTGGGTGTTGATCTAAATGAAGAAAGAGTGGATGATGCACATCCATATGTCACCCATGCTTTAATCGCTGACTCAACGGATGCGGAAGCTTTAAAATCAATTGGGATTCGAAATATAGACACGGTAATTGTGGCAATTGGAAATGACATTCAAGCAAGCATTTTAACGGTGCTGTTAGTAAAAGAGCTTGGCGTCCGCAAAGTGATCGCAAAAGCTGTGAATAAACTTCACGGCCAAGTTTTATATAAAGTTGGGGCGGATTGGGTGATCCATCCTGAGAGGGACATGGGAATCCGCGTTGCCCATCAGCTTTTATCTCCCAACGTCCTTAATTTTATTGAACTTTCGAAAGATTATAGTGTTGAGGAAATTAAAATCCCCGATAATATGGCGAAAAAGTCCTTAAGGGAAATTGATCTGCGAGCCCGTTTTAATCTAAGTGTCATTGCAATTCGCCGAAATCATGATATAAATATATCTCCTTCTCCAGATGAGACGCTAGATAAGGGAGATGTATTGGTCGTAATTGGCAAAAATAAAGATTTAGAGCGTTTTGCAAATGTCGATAGCCTTATAAAAAAATGAACAATCAAACAACCAGCTGTCATCAATAGCTGGTTGTTTGATTGTTTGGGCCTTATGGACTAATTTTAAATTTTGACGATTTTTGAAAAATGATCTTTCTTTTCTATGCTACAATATATCCAATGTGCTCTCCAAAAGGGCCACCACATCGTTGGGATCGACACCATGATAGCAAGAAAGAAGGTAATTGGATGAGAGACGATTATGTTAATGTAATGGAGGAAATTGTCTCAACCCTTGTGACTGTGTGGCTGAATAGTACTGATTACCAGACCTTTTGCCAATGCAGCAAATGCAGAAACGATATCATCGCTTTAAGTCTCAATCATCTGCCAAGTCATTATGTGACAACGGATGAAGGCAGAAAGCGTGTATTTGGGCATCTCAATACGAACGAAAATCGCAAATGGATTAATAAACGTATTATCGCTGCGATTCATACAGTAGGCAAATATCCAAAGCATTGACCCAAAGGATCCCAATGGGGTTCTTTTTTTCTATCGGAGAAAGGGGTAGTCGATTGTGTTTCCATTGATTGTTCCTGCGTTCGATTCGTGTTCAAGCGCTTGTAAATACTGCTCCAATTCAGCCTGCAATTCTTTCGGTGCCCCTTTTTTTAAATGCCAATTGCCAGGTTCATCAACAAAATAACGGCTTTTCATAAAATCTGGCCGAATGCGCGGCATCTTAACCATTCCTTTCGAACAAAATAGTATCGATTTTTCAAAAATTAGCTCTTGCAGTCTAAAAATTTCCGGTTTAATATAGCAAAAGAAAGGGTAGTAACTGTTTTAGTCACTGCTAATTACTTTCTGAAAGAAGATGAGCGAGTCTGGTTGATGAACAAACAAATAATTTAAATGAACAATACAGTATTAAAAATGGAATTGCAGCGACGATTGTGTTAAACCTGAGTACAAACTACTTTCCTTTGTTTGCAATCGGCGTTTTAAGCGCATCCAATTATCAAGTAAGTTTAATAAATTCACTTCCGCAATTTGTCGGAATGTTTGCGGTCATTTTTGGCTCTATTTTTTTAAACAAACAAAACAACAAAAAGAGGTTTACTGCCTATTCCATCTTTTTTACGAGGATATTTTTGGTCTTTATGCTTTTCTCTCTATACGTGCCAAAAGATTATCGAAGCTGGCTGTTTGTCATCCTCGTTGGGCTAATGAATTTTCCCGGTTCTTTTGCAAACCTAAGCTGGCAGGCATTTATCGGCGACCTTATTCCGGAACAGCGAAGAAGCAGCTTTTTTAGCGAACGCAATAAAATTTTAACGATTGTTGGAATGGCGACAACGTTTCTAATTGGTCTTGGTTTGCAGCAATTTCATAAAGATGACCCGCTTCCATATGAGTTTTTGTTTGCTCTTTCATTTGCCGCAGGAATAATCGAAGTGTTCTATTTAATAAAGCATATTGAACCAGAGAAAAAGAAGGAATTTAAACAAACTAAACTATTTTCGCGAACGAATTGGCACATATTAAGCGATAAGCCATTTCGTTACTTTCTTTTTTGCGGCCTGTTTTTTAATTTAGCTTGGCAAATGTCATGGCCTTTATTCAGTATTTACCAAATTCGTGATGCCCATGCAAACGGCTTGTGGATTAGTTTATTTTCGGTTGCCAATCAGCTTGCGCAAATCGTCAGTTTTAAATGGTGGGGAAAAATGGCGGATAAACATGGAAATGCAAAGATGATGATTCTGGTGTCAATCGGTATGGCGACAACACCGGTTTTAACGGTGCTTTCCAGCAATTTGATTTATTTAACAATTGTGAACGCTTCATCTGGTTTGTTTGTTTCCGGGACAGTGCTTTTGCTGTTTAATCAATTGCTTGAGGTAACAAATGAAACAAACCGCAGCACATATATTTCCACTTATAATATCTTTTTGGCGATAATTGGGTTTGCATCGCCACAGCTTGGTGTTTATTTGCTTGAGCAAACGAGCATGGAGTTATCGATGTCCATTTCAACAATGCTGCGCTTAGTCAGCGGCCTGTTATTTTTCTTTTTATATGTTTATTTGAAGAATACGTTGAAACAGTCTTCTGCTTTCGATCAGAACCATGGAAGTTTAGGAGGATAAATTTCGGCTAAAAAATTGAAACTTTTTTTATTCATGCTCGTCTAGTACAGAGTAAGTTTTGATTGCTGCCAACATTCAATGCTGAACAAGAGGTATTGTTAAGATCACCATGAATTGGAATTATTTTTGTTTTAAAAGTAAATAAAAATATGTTATAGTAAATGATGTTCGTTTACCGTAGCTTTGGGTAAGTGAGAGGAGAATTAAAAAAATATGGAGAAACTGAAACTGTCACAGAGATTGAGCAACAACCATCTGACTTTCTTTGCTATAGCTGTTGTTCTATTTTGGCTCAAAACATTTGTTACGTATCAAACAGTATTTAAGCTCGGGATTGACAATAACATGCAGAAGTTTTTGCTTGCTATTAATCCAATCAGTTCCGCCTTATTCTTTTTTGGCTTTGCATTGCTTTTTAAAAAGCGTACCAAACTTGTTCTGATCGTGATCAACTTTGTCTTATCATTTTTGCTTTACGCAAATGTTGTTTATTACCGGTTTTTTAATGATTTTATTACCGTTCCTGTTATGTTGCAGGCAAAAACGAATTCAGGTCAGTTAGGCGATAGCGTTATCTCATTAATGTCACCGATTGATGTTTTCTTTTTTACGGATACCATCATCTTAATTATTCTTGCATTAAAAGTTTTTAATAAAGTAACGGAAACGAATCGGAAATCGTTTAAAATTGTTCTGCTGTTTGCAATTACAACCTTCTTGTTTAATCTTGGATTGGCAGAGAAGGATCGTCCGCAGCTGTTAAGCCGGACATTTGACCGAAATTATCTTGTAAAATATCTTGGAGCCTATAACTTCACGATTTATGATGTCATTCAAAACATTAAATCATCAAGTCAGCGGGCATTGGCTGACAGCAGTGATGTTACCGATGTTGAGAACTATCGCAAAGCAAATTACGCCAGTCCAAACCCTGAATATTTTGGAAAAGCAAAGGGCATGAACGTTATTTACGTGTCACTGGAATCTTTCCAAAATTTCATGATTGGCTACAAACTAAACGGACAGGAAGTAACTCCGTTTTTAAATTCCTTAACCCGCGATGCCAATACATTCTATTTTGACAATTTTTATCACCAGACAGGGCAGGGGAAAACATCGGATGCAGAATTCTTAATGGAAAATTCATTGTATCCAATGTCCCAAGGTGCGGTATTTGTGAACAAAGCACAGAATACGTATCAAGCGGCTCCGGCTATTTTGAAAGGATCTGGGTACTCTTCTGCCGTATTCCACGGTAACTACAAAACGTTCTGGAACCGAAATGTGATGTACAAATCACTTGGCTATGATCAATTCTTTGATGCAGAGTATTATGATATGTCATCGGCAAATACTAAAAACTATGGCATGAAAGATATACCATTCTGGGAAGAATCAATGCCGCTCTTAAAAAGCTTAAAACAGCCGTTCTATACAAAATTTATTACGTTATCGAACCATTTTCCGTTTGAAATGGATCCAGGAGATACCAATTTCCCAGCGGGGGATTTCGGTGACCCAGTTGTGAACCAATACTTCCAATCCGCCAATTATATGGATCAGGCATTGGAACAGTTCTTTAATTATTTAAAACAAGCTGGATTGTATGATAATACAGTGATTGTATTGTATGGTGACCATTACGGTATCTCAGAGAACCATAATGAAGCAATGAAAAAAGTTTTAGGTGTGCCGGAAATTACACCAACTATTAATGCTGAACTGCAAGAAGTTCCATTGTTCATTCGTGTACCTGGTGTTAAAGGCGGTGTACAGCACCAATATGGCGGCGAAGTCGATGTCCGTCCAACCTTGCTTCATTTGCTTGGAATCGATACAAAGGATTATATTGAATTTGGTGCAGACCTGCTATCAAAAGACCGCCGTGATTGGGTTGCGTTTAGAAATGGTGATTTCGTTTCACCAACTGTTACGTATGTAAATGGAAAGTTCTACACAACCGGAACAAACAACCTTGCACCGGATCCAACTGTCGGGAAAGAAATCGAAAACAAAGTAAAAACAGAATTAACGATGTCGGATGAAGTTGTTTATAAGGATTTGTTACGCTTCTATAAGCCGGCCGGATATAAACCAATCAATCCGAACGATTTTGAATACCTTGGCCCGAAAGCTTCAAAATCAAAAACTGCAAATACAGCAAATCCAACGAATCCTGCCAATACAAGCAGTAAGTGAACCTAAAAAAGAGTGAAGTTCGCCTTCACTCTTTTTTGCTTGCATTATGCTCGATTCATCAATAGAAGCCAACATAAGCAGAGCCGACAATGATCAACAAAATAAACAGTACGACGATTAACGCGAAGCCATTATTTCCTCCTTGACTCATGAAAAACACCTCCTTTGCAATCCTACATTACTATATGAATAAAGCAGTCCATCAGTATGGGACAAATTCCCAAAGCCGTTTTTTTCGGGGGAAAATGGGCAATATCCAATAGAAAATTTTCTTCTTTCGCCCGAGGTTCACACCAGCATTTTACACAAATTGTTCATAATAAACCTGAAAAATAATAGGAAAAGTCACACATCCGCAAAATTGACCATGCTAGAATAAAGAAAATGCAAATGAGGGGCGATAAGGATGGAGGAGCTCTTAAAGGAGATTGCCGAAAGTCTGGAGAGGCTGCACGAAAAAGTCAACAAATTGGACGTTGCAATGGAACATTATGGCCAGCGACTTGATCGATTGGAAAAAATGGATAGTATAGAACATCGGGTGGAAGTAAATCAAATTGATTTGACAGATATAAAGGAAATTGTTGAAAAAGTGGCGGAGTTTCAAAAAGAGGAAACACAGGAAATTTCATTCTTTATAAAAAACTATTTAAAAAATTCTTTTTTGCATGATGAAATCAGCCTCATCCATAAAAGGCTTGATCTTCATTTGAACAAAATTGCTCAAAATGAGGAAGAAATTTTACTGCTGAAAAAAACAGATAAGTAATTCCTACCCCCTTAATAAAACCAACACCGTCGAATGAATATAGTAAGAATATCCAACCATCAACCCATTTGGAGGTCGGAAATGATTACAGTTGATATCGATCGGCTGCTTGAAGCAACTGTTGAATTG
>JAKACS010000162.1 GCA_021821235.1 Bacillota bacterium | reverse complement strand
GCAGAGGTGTAGGAGAAATGACGTCCTTGATCGTATGGCTTGCAATGATAATCTCTTCCACACTTAAAAATTTTTCCTTTTGATCAACTGACTGTTTCATATTCGTTTCCTCCCATTTCTTTTCTCATCGATGTTGTAAAAAATAAAAAACCCGCCCCTTGGTTAGGGACGAGTGAACTCGCGATACCACCCTACTTCCGCAGCCAAAATTCAGTTGCGGCTCTCGATCTCCGTACAGTTTTCTATACGTGTTCCTTCATAACGGCGGACGTTCCGGCAGAGCTTACTGATTTCGCCCCTGCATCTCAGAGATGATCTTCAGATCAGTTTTGTTCATCGGCTTTCAGCAACCGCCGACTCTCTAAAGAACAAAAACCTGTCCTACTGTTCTCTTCATTGATTGTTTGTTCACTTATCTCACATTAACAGGCAGTAAGATCCCCACCTCAAGGCTTAGGAAATCGAAGAAGTGTAGGTGGGGGACAACTGCCCGTAAAAGCCCGATTGGTTCCAACTAACAATCAGTGCGGGATAGAAGAACCCCCCACTGATTGAAGTTTCACTGTATAAACATAAGGGTACCACCGGAATGGAAACGAGTCAATTAATTTTTAGTTTATTTTTAGTTTTAAAAAAATTTCAGCTTCTTCATTTTCGTGGTTAAAATGGACATAATGGTAAAGAGAACGGTTTGGAGTGATGAAATGAAGTGTAAGGTAATAATCATACTAAGCAGTCTGTTTATACTTTTCATGATGATTTTAACCATTTATTATTTTGTAAAAGGAGACTCTTCCCGCTGGCAAGTCGCAAGCGGAGGTATCTTGGTCAGTGTCCTCCCATTCCTATTACTCCTTCCAAAAACAAAAAAGTTGTTTCCGACTTTTCTGATTATCGGATATTTTATTTTTATTTTTTGCACGATCTATTTAGGATCGATCGCCAATTTTTATGTAGATATTAAATGGTGGGACACTTCCCTGCATTTATACAAAGGGATCTTGATCGGATTAGCCGGAATTTCGTTGTATGGGCTTTTTGTGCCTGAATCAGCCAAAAACGGTATTTCAAAATGGTTACTTTTCCTGTTTGTCCTTTCCATATCGGTTGTTTCAAGCGTCATTTGGGAAGTTTATGAATTCATCGCTGATCATACCTTCACCCATACAATGCAAAGGGGCGGGAATACAGATACGATGATAGACTTGACCGCGGGATTTATAGGCGCCCTTTTTGCCGCTATATACGCAATTATACAAAATGCAAATGAGGTACCTTAAACGGTAAATTGCAACAGCTGCACAAAACAGTGCAGTAAATTATTTTCATTTTCAGCAAAATTGCGTATACTATTAATAGGAACGTTTCTTCTAACTTAAATGACCGAATCTGCTTGCCACATATCCGGTCATACAATAGGTGGCTCTTCAAAGGGCCTGCTTTTTTACAGTGATAAATCGTCCACCTGAGCCGCTAACTCAAGGGTGGGCTATTTTTTTTGCATAAATGACAGCAAACTGACGATAAAACTTGCAAAAGCAATGGCAATCATCAGTGCTTCAAATACTGTCATTCAGCATCACCCCCTTTCAGCTTGGGAGTGAGCCGACACCCTTGAGAAAACCTGTTCTATTGTCCTTTTAGGATATCACTAAAAGAACATTTGTTCTATTTCTTTTTAAAAAAATAAAAGAATTCCTTCTTTAGTCCCGATAGACAGCTCTATCAATCTGATTTTTCCCCAAATTCTAGTCTGGATGAGATGTTAAGATGAAAATTCTAATTAGCCAATGAAAAATGGGACCCAAAAGCAACTATTTTTGGGCCACCTTTGACATTCACTAACTTGCTATTGCTTTTTTCTTCTCGAGCTTTTCCTTTTTCAATATTTTGTTAAATTCTCTTGTTTCCGCAACGATAACACCTGATAAACCGAGAAGACCGATCAAGTTTGGTATAGCCATTAATCCGTTGAAAATATCGGCAATCGTCCAAACCAATCCAAGGCTCATACCGGCTCCAACCACTACCGAAAACGTATAAAAAATGCGGTAAACTTTGATTGAGCCACTTCCAAACAAATATTCAATACATTTTTCCCCATAGTAGGCCCACCCTAATACGGTCGAGTAAGCAAACAAAATAATGCCGATCGAAACAATCCAGCCGCCCACACCTGGCAGCATCTGATCAAATGTTTGCGTCGTTAAGGCGGCACCGGTCAGATCGCTTTTTGTGTACAATTCACCCATTACTAAAGTAATACCTGTAATCGAACAAACAACAATCGTATCAAGAAATGTTCCAGTCATGGAAATCAATGCCTGTCGGCCAGGATGGTCCGTTTTTGCTGCAGCTGCAGCAATTGGCGCCGATCCCATTCCGGCTTCATTGGAAAATACTCCGCGAGCAACCCCATAGCGAATCACCACACCTACCGCACCCCCGGCAGCAGCCTGGCCCGTAAACGCATCTGAAAAAATAAGACTGACGGCAGCAGGAAGTTTATCAATATTTAGTAAAATAATAATCAGGCCGCCTAAAATATAAAAAACAGCCATAAATGGAACCATGTACGAAGTTACCCTGCCGATACTTTTGATCCCGCCAAGCAGGACAAGGCCTGTTGCGACCGTCAATACAATTCCAGTTACCCATGGATTAATTCCGAAACTGGATTGTATCGCCGCGGCAACCGAATTTGACTGAACCGTGCTGCCAATTCCGAAAGCAGCGACCGCACCAAAAAAAGCAAACAAAATCGCCAGCCATTTCCAGCCAAGTCCTTTTTCAATATAATACATTGGGCCGCCAGCCATTTCGCCCCGTTTGCCAACGGTTCTGTATTTCACTGCGAGTATGGCCTCAGAATACTTGGTTGCCATTCCTACAAGTGCTGTAACCCACATCCATAGAACTGCTCCAGGTCCGCCAAGAACAACGGCAGTTGCAACACCTGCTATGTTGCCGGTACCAATTGTCGCAGCAAGGGCGGTCATTAAGGATTGAAAGTGGGAAATGTCCCCTTCTGAAGAATGATCCTGGTGTTTTGAAAATGCGAGCTTTAGCGCATATGGCAGTCTGCCGAATTGAAGGAAGGAAATTCGAATCGATAAATAAATGCCTGTACCAACCAAAAGAATCAAAAGCGGCGGCCCCCAAATAAAATCACTTGCTTTGGTTAAAAATTCGGTCATATACCTCTCCCCTTTTTTGTTCGTTTATTTTTTTATACATCGTGCAATTTACTACCTATCCCCTTCCCTTGATCATTATTTAGTATAGCAAAAATGAATTGAAAATTCAGTGTTTTTTGTGAATTTATCTCCAAAAAGTTATTTTGCCAAAAAGATGATCAATTAAGCGAAAGAGCCCTGTAAATATTGACATGGAGACCTTGATAGGAGTACTTTCATATATATTGATTCAATTTGCGAACGATTTTATACAAGGATGATCAAGATGAAAAAATTGATTACGATCGAAAATATTTCAAAAAAGAATCGTCAAGGTTTGCCTATTTTAAACGAAATCAATGCCAGTATAATGGAAGGTGAACTCATCACCATTATTGGCCCATCCGGCTCCGGGAAAAGCACCTTTTTATCATTAATCAATCGGATGACCGGCCCGGATTCAGGAGCTCTTTTTTTCAAAAATACCGCTTATCTTGACATGGATGTGCTAAAATTGCGGAGAAAAATTGGCATGGTTTTTCAACTGCCGACAATGCTGCCGGGAACGGTGCGAGATAACCTGTTGGTTGGCCCGAAGCTGTTTCAGCAAGAGCTGTCCGAACTGGAAATTGAGGCGTTATTGGAACAAGTAGGACTTTCGAAGTCTATGAAAAATCAGGATGCCCGTTCCCTATCAGGTGGTCAGAAACAGCGGGTCTCGCTCGCGCGGACATTGGCGAACAAACCGGAAGTGCTTCTATTGGATGAAGTAACGGCCTCGCTTGATCCCAATAGTTCTGAAGAGATTGAGAAGATGATTCAGCTGTTGCATCAGCAAGAGGCGAAAACGATTCTTTGGGTTACGCATAATTTAAGCCAAGCCAAGAAAGTAGGCCAATCCACATGGGTGCTTACAGAAGGAAATCTAATCGAGCAAGGTGCAACAAGTAAAGTTTTCAACCAACCAACACACGCAATGACAAAACAATTCATCGCGACTTCTTTTACAAAGGAGGAACCAATGATTCAATGACGATTCTTGCTTTAGTTTTAACATTGGTTTTCGTTGCCTTTGCCATTTTGCTATCCCTATGGCAGCGAATCGGACTTGAGAAAGATATTCTTATTGGAACCGTGCGGGCGGCAATCCAATTAATCGCGGTTGGCTACGTTTTACATACCATTTTTCGGCTGAAGTCTTGGATTTTAATCATCTTGATGCTTGCCTTGATGATTACAGTAGCGACCTTAAATGCCCGAAACAAAGGCAAAGGCCTGCCTGGTGTGGGCTGGCGGATTGCTGCAGCGATTACTTCCACCGAGATTCTCACGATGGGGCTGCTGCTCAGCCTTCGGATCATTCATGCCACCCCGCAATACATTATCCCGATTAGCGGAATGATCATCGGCAATGGAATGGTTGTCTCGGGGCTATTTTTCAACCGCTTAAAATCCGAACTGGAAACACGCCGTGAAGAAATCAATGTCTATTTAGCACTTGGCGCTACATCGAAACAGGCAATTTACACTGTCATGAGGAATACAATAAAAGCATCAATGCTGCCGACGATAGACGGAATGAAAACGGTCGGGCTTGTCCAGCTTCCGGGGATGATGACGGGGATGATCGTTGCCGGAGCAAACCCGATTGAGGCCGTTCGCTACCAAATTTTAATTATGTATTCTTTTACCTCTGCTGCTGCGATTACAGCGATACTGCTTGGAATGCTCACACACGGAATCTTGTTTACGAAGGCCCATCAAATGATTGACTACGACTAAAAACAGATTGCAACTAACGCGGCAAGTTTTTTCACAAAAGGAGCACTTCCCCTTAGTTTAGAATACTTCGATTGATTTGATTCCTGTCAGAAAGGCTGCAATGATGCCGACAATCGAAATAATGAGCAGCGAGTAAAGCAATCTTCCATCACGAAGGGCGACCACTCCAGAAACAATGATGGCGGCGTCGATTCCTAGTAACAAAAAGCCTGGATTGATGGAAGTTTTTTTTGAAAGCAATAATGCAAGTAAATCCACTCCTCCTGGACTTGCATGAACTCGCAGCATCATTCCTACTCCTATTCCGATCAATAAACCGCCAATAATAGCACTTGGCAATAGTGAAAAATGAAAAAGAAACGTTAACGGCGCCAATAACTTGATAAAAATGGCAGAAATAAACGTTCCGATCATGCCCTTAAAAAAATAAGAAAGATCATATTTGATGGCAAAAAAGTAGATCGGCAAGTTGAGACCAATAAAGACAATCGCCAAATTAAATCCCCAAAGATAATTCACCAACAAGCTAACTCCCCATATTCCTCCACTGATTAAATGAGCAGGGACAACAAATCCATTTATCCCTGTGGCAATGAACAGACCGGCTAAGATCATTTGCCAGATTTTTTGCGGCATGTTCCCCCACCTCTTTCATGTTCCGAGACAAGCACTGAATCCTTTATCTACATATATGCAGTCAAGAAACGCTTGATACCTGCCCCAGCCTCTTTATAATCTTTAAAACCTTATAGTATATTCGTTTAGACACAGCACTGTCAGTGTGCATATGAATAAGCAAAAAGGTGAGGGAATTTAATTGACGATTAGTAGAGCAGGGGTTCAAATCGAAATCATTTCGGGCGGAATTGTAAACTTCGGCAATGTGATGATGATTGCACCGATCACGATTACAAAAAGTGGAGCAAATTCTGGCGAGTCGAATTCAAGCAACAGCGACACCAGTTTTCTGGAATCGTATATTTCACGTCTTTTCGATTCATCAATTGGAAAAAAATCAATGATTCTTTGCAACGAACAAAGCAGCGATGAATAAGCCATAATTACAAGAAACCATGAAAGATTACCCATCACTGCCATTAAAAATCGCTAACAAAGAAGCAAAGGATATGTTATTTTTATGACACGAATTTTACTTTTTATCATTGAAGGGTTATTCCATTGAAAACAGCATTACATTCTATGTATCTGCCACCAAAAAAACCGGGTAATCCGTTTTATGTTCCGATTCATATAAAATTTTGGATCAGCCATCTGTTTGCTTTGGTCTGGCTCGGATTTTCTTTTTTGCTTTCCCTTCCATGGCTCAGGGATTTGGCGAGTTTTGTTTCGTATCCGCTCGCTTTTTTAATCATCGCAGGTATTTCGTATTTGCCGGGATACATGAATGCCTTTTTGGTGATCAGCTTGCTATTGGATCGGCAACCGCTATTTAAAAATGAATTTCCGAATGACGCCATTACCATTCTGATCGCCGCACATAACGAAGAAAATAAAATTTATCAAACTTTGCACTATATTGAGCGCCAAGACTATCCAGGAAAAATGAAGGTTTTTGTTATTAATAACGGCTCTACCGATGGGACTTCCATTGAGACGTTACGAGCAAAAGAAGAGTTGAAAGTAGAAATCGAGCTGTTGCATGAAGCGAAGCCGGGGAAATTTCATGCCTTAAATCATGGGCTGCAATTTGTTGAAACACCCTTTGTCATCACCATTGATGCCGATACTCTGCTCCATCCCTCCTCGATTCGTTATCTTGTTGCCCGGATCCAATCAAGTCCTGAAAATGTTTGTGCCGTGGCCGGTTCGGTTTTAACGAAAAATAGCCGGGAAAATGTATGGACAAGAATTCAAGAATGGGATTATTTTCTAGGCATTGCATCGATTAAAAGATTACAGGGAATCTATCAGGGAACGCTGGTGGCACAAGGGGCATATAGCCTCTATAAAACAAAGCATATAAGAGAAATTGGCGGCTGGCCGGATGCGATTGGGGAAGATATTG
>JAKACS010000161.1 GCA_021821235.1 Bacillota bacterium | reverse complement strand
TTTCACATCTTCTTTAATCGAATTGACAAATTCAATATCTTCTTTTAATGGGTTGGTGTCATCGAAGCGCAAATTCGTTTTGCCGTTAAAATCATCTGCAAGACCGAAATTGAGAATAATTGATTTAGCATGTCCGATATGTAAATACCCGTTCGGCTCCGGAGGAAAGCGGGTTACAACGGATTTGCGTTTTCCGGATTCCAAGTCGCTAATCATAATGTCCTTAATAAAATTAGACGAAGTATTGTCCACTTTTTTTCAACCTCTTTCATTATCTGTATTACTTATATAACATAAATAATGATATTTTTCCATTCATCGCAAGATTTCTTGCAGCGAAAAATGTTCATTTTAATACGAAAAAGGTAAAATAAAGTGAAAAGCGAGAATAGGAAGGAGAAGTTTAAATGATAAACTTCGGAACAGTTGGTACGGGGTGGATTACCTCCTCTTTTATTGAAGCGGCACAGCTTAGCCATGAATTTACACTAACAGCGGTCTACTCCCGCAATGAAGAGAATGCGAAAATTCTCGCCGATACATATGGCGCATCGATGATTTTTACCGATCTTGAAGAAATGGCGATAAGTGACGTAATCGAAGCGGTCTATATTGCTTCACCCAATTCACTTCATTTTGAGCAAGCGATCACTTTTTTAAAAAATAAGAAGCATGTCATTTGTGAAAAACCGATTTTTTCAAACACGAAGGAATTGCTCGCGGCCTATCAAGCCGCTGAAGAAAATGGTGTTTACCTGTTTGAAGCCATCCGCAATCTTCATACGCCTAATTTTAAAATTCTAAAGGAAAACTTGCATTTGGCAGGAAAGGTTCGAAGCGCGATTTTGCCATATATTCAATATTCGTCACGTTATGATTTGTTTTTACAGGGAGAGGTGCCGAATATTTTCAATGCTAAATTTTCTGGAGGGGCACTTGTGGATCTTGGCGTTTATCCACTTTATTTGGCAGTTGGACTTTTTGGAGCACCAAAAAAGTCAACGTATCATCCGGTTGTTTTGCATAGCGGCATAGACGGCAGTGGGACACTTGTGTTGGAGTATGATGAGTTTATTTGTACGATTCTTTGTTCAAAAGTATCGCATTCGGCGATTGTTTGTGAAATCCATGGCGAGATGGGGACATTTGTCATGGAGGATGCCGCCCCGATTTCGCAAATCGAGTTTGTCGACAGCCACTCAAAGGAGAGCCGGTTGTTAAGCGTGGCGCAAGAGGAAAAAGACATGGTGTACGAATGCCGCGAAATTGCGGCTATCTTGAAGACGGCTGATCAAAATAGATATGAAGAACTGAAGGAATTAAGCAAAATCGTCCTAGGGATCACAGAAAAAGCAAGAAAACAAAATAACATCGTTTTCGATTCGGAGAAAGAATAGCCTGCCTGATTGAAAAGTCGGCTTCCGCTCCAGCGCAGAAATCGAGGCAGCTTTTCAACAAGAGCAGGAATTTGGTCTCAAAGTGAATAAAGCCAAGGGCGGTTCGCCCTTGGCTTTTCCATTACGACGCTTTTTTCATATCAGATGTTCCCGCAGTCGGCTGTTTTCGCAGCCAATCAATTACAAGCCCTACAGCACCACCGACAAGAGCCGGAACGACCCAACCAAGACCAACAGAGGCAAACGGCAGAGCATCCATCAGCGGCTGAACGGCTTGTAATTTTAAACCGAACATTTTTAAGCCGTCATTTAAGCTAACAAGACCGGTCAACAACATCGAACCTGCATACACTTTGCTTGAACCGCGATAAAAGCGGTGGAAAAACGAAGAGGTGACGAGCACGATCGTTAATGGGTAGGCCATGACAAGGAATGGAACCGAAATATTGATAATTTGGTTTAGGCCAAGATTGGCGATTAAGAAGCTCACAACTGTGATCACTGTGACAACAAACTTATAGCTGACTTTTGGCGCGATTTTGGTAAAATATTGTCCGCACGCAATCGTTAGTCCAACACAAGTTGTAAACGTTGCAAGCGTGAAAATGAAGCCGAGAAGGATTTTCCCTCCTGTTCCCAGCAGCATGGTGGAAGCCGCGGATAACAATTCCGATCCGTTTGCAAACGTACCATATGGGCTCATTTTTGCCCCAAGTAGGCCGATTGCCACATAAACAAGAGCAAGGGCGGTTCCGGCAATCAGCCCAGCTTTGACTGTATAGGCTGTTAATTGATTTTTCTCTTTGATCCCTTTTTGTTTTAACGTTGTTAACACGACAATGCCAAATGCAAGAGCGGCAAGAGCGTCCATCGTCGAATAGCCATCAATAAATCCTTTCACCAGTGAGGCACTTTGATAATTTTCCGCAGGCGCTTTGAACGGCTGATTCAATTTGGCAAAACCTGTAACCGAAAGAACAACAATCGATAGCAACAATGTCGGAGTAATCAACCGGCCCATATAATCGACAACTTTAGATGGATTTAAGCTTAAGAGATAGACGAGCAAAAAGAATACAGCGGTAAATCCGAATAAAAACAAGGTGTTGCTTGATGACGCTCCACCGAAAAACGGTTTAAACCCCATTTCAAAAGCAACGTTCGCATTTCTTGGAATTCCGAAAAACGGTCCGATTGATAAATAAACGACAATCGTAAAAATAAGTCCAAACCATGGATGCACTCGGCTACCAAGGGTGTTGACGCCATCCTTTACAAGGGCAATTGCGATCAGAACAAGCAAAGGCAAGCCAACCGCGGTTAAAATAAACCCTATAATTGCCGGCCAAAAGGCAGTTCCGGCGCCCATTCCGAGAAATGGCGGGAAAATCAAGTTTCCGGCTCCGAAAAACATTGAAAACAACATTAATCCGACGAATAAAGTCTCTTTCTTCTTCAAGTGTGATCTCTCCTTTTTTTGACAAAATAAAAAGCCCGCCCCTAATCTAGGGACGAGCGTGCTCGCGTTACCACCCTACTTCCGCAATATAAAAATCTGCGGCTCTCGATCAACGTACCAACATACGCGGCCCATTGTAACGGCGGACAGTTCCGGCGAAGGCTTACTACTGAATGTTCGGCCTTGCATCTCAGAGATGATGTTCACAGGCAGCTTGATTCCGGCTTGCACCAACCGCCGGCTCTCTATTGATCAAGTGATTGTTTGCTACTGTTCTCGTCATCGATTTTAAAACAACTTTTTCAAAAAATCAGAATCAATCTATCGATAGTATGATTATATAATTTTTTGAACATTTTGCAAGAAGTTTTTTTGAAAAAATAGTTTGAAAAACTAACCAGCTAGTTTGGCTATAGGCACCTATCCCGTTTTCTTTCATATACATATGAAAAAGCGATATGGGGGACTTAATGATGTTTAAAAGAAGGCGAAAAATGGATCCATCCCCCGGACACGATAAGAATCCAGCAGCAGAACAACCTATGGAACAGGATGCAGGAACAAACGGGAGAGCACGGTCAGTTTATCTTTATCCTGCTGCTATCAAAGCGATTGGCGGGGATAAGTGGGGCTATATCAACTCGAAAGGGAAGTGGATCCTCACTCCGCTCTATGAGCATGCAGGAGATTTCCAAGACAATGAACGGGCGATTGTCCGCTATATGGATCTTGCCGGAATCATTGATTTAAACGGATATTTGATCGTAAAGCCAAAGTATGATACGATCAATCCTTTTTCCGAAGGCCGGGCAACGGTTATTGACCATGAAGGCTTTAAAGTGATCGACGAAAGCGGCAAGGAAATCACGGATCGGGCTTATTACTTTATCGGCGATTATAAAGGCGGCAGAGCACTGATTGCAGGAACGGAAAATGGCCGTTATTTGTACGGGTACTTAAATAAATGGGGCAAAGAAGTCATTCCGCTTTCTTATGAAACAGCTTCTGATTTTGTTGAAAAAAAAGCTGTTGTGAAGGTAATGAGCGGCCGTTTTGCGCTGATCGGACTGACAGGGAAAGTCCTCCATGAGTATTCCTATCCCTATGTTGGGGAGTATGGCGACAGCTTGCTAGCCTTCAAAAACCGGGAAAACGGCATATTCGGCTATATAGATGAGGCGGGAAATATTATGATCCAGCCGCAATTTACAGGGGCGGAAGCATTCCGGAATGGGCGCGCAATTGTTCAACTAGGAAATGGTGGGAAAAATTTCTACGGACTCATTGACCAAAACGGCCGGTTTATTTTTAAACCGCAATATAGTGATCTCCAAGACCTTGGGGAGGGGAGAGTTGCACTAGGTAAAGCGATTGATCCCGAAAAACCATATATTGGATCCACCTTTGCTATTGGTGATCATGATGGTCACATTCTGACAGGATTTATTTACAACCGGATTTCGAAATACGAAAATGGTTTTGCGTCTACAAGTGACGGGCAAACGACTTTTTTTATCGATAAAAATGGCAAAAAAGTAAAGCATCTCCCCATTGTTAGCGGCAGCGGCGAACTGAGGTTTGACCAATCGCTGATTAAAGGGGAAATTGATTATCGGCTGATGTATTTTGATAAAAAAGGTGAGCGCATCTGGGAGCAAAATCGGATCATTGAGCTTGGAAGCGGTTTAAGTGTTCAGGAGGAGAAGTACAAACCGAATAAAGACTTTCTTGTTTACTACCCACGCATTAGTGGTCTTGGAGCAAAGGAGTCAATCGTTAATCAAACAATAAAGGACTTATCGGGAATTAAAGAAACGCCGCCTCATTTGCAGCTTGAGTCAAATTATTTTGGGGATTACGAGCTGCCTTTTTATAAAGGAAATTTGCTGGAAATTGAAATTGCGGGTTACGATTATCCATTTGGAGCAGCCCACGGCATGCCAGTTAAAAAATATGCGCATTTGGATCTTCGAAGTGGTGCCTTTTATCAGCTGAAAGATTTATTCAAGCCCGGCAGCCAGTATGTAAAAGGAATCAGTGCGATCATTGGCAAACAAATCATCAATGACCCCGAATATTCATACGTCTTTCCTGGAAGTTTTAAAGGAATTCAGGCCGAGCAGCCGTTTTTTATCAAAAGCGGCGCGATTTCACTTTACTTTCTGCCATATGAAATTGCCCCATACGCAGCAGGATTCCCAACGTTTACAATCCCATTTACCGACATCGACGAAATCCTCGATAAAAAAGGCGCATTTTGGCGGGCGTTTCATTAAAGTGGTAGTAGAAGCGTGCCCAATTCTCAGGTTTCCCAAGGTCAAACGGTCGTTAGGGGCACTCCTAATGCCCAATTCTCAGGTTTAACAGGGTCAAACGGTCGTTAGAGGCACTCCTAATGCCCAATTCTCAGGTTTCTCAGGGCTAAACGGTCGTTAGAGGCACTCCTAATGCCCAATTCTCAGGTTTCTCAAGGTCAGACGGTCGTTAGAGGCATTCCTAATGCCCAATTCTCAGGTTTCTCAAGGTCAAACGGTCATTAGTGGCATTCCAAATGCCCTCCGTTTATCGCTAAACCAAAAAGGACCGGGTGGTTTATGCCCGGCTTTTCTTATAAATGCCGTTTTCGAAAGACAAACCAGTATCCGCTGAAAAGGATCAGAAAGAAGAAGATGACGCCACCGGGTAAAATGTAGGCGGATATGGCAGGGTAAACGGTTTTTTTCAGTTGTTTTGGCGATTCTTGTGATGCAAGATCAATTTTATGGAAGAGACCCGTAATTGTTTCTCTTGATTGAAATGAGGTAATACCGGCATTGGACTGGGCAAACGCTTGGGCACCCGCAAGAAGAACCAAAAGAACTGCGAGAAGCGAGATCTTCTTAAACATTGTATTCAACTCCGATATGTTGTTATCTTTGCTTCATTTTATCATTGAAGGCACAACAATATCGCAGTTGAATAGTAATGTTCACAATACTTTCACAATCTAACACAGTAGCAAATTTTTCATTGATCAATTTTGATACCTTGATGCAGATCAATTTTTTTAGCAAAAGAAAAAGGTAGAATATATCCAAAAGATTCTGAAGGGAGAAACAGCTATGGGCAATCTGATGATGCAAGCAGATGGGAAAATTGCGATCTTGGATATGCGTGAAAGAATTCTTAAAGGAGAGCATCCGCGGAAGGAAATTATCGATTTCGTTAAAACTGTGCCAATCGGAACCATTATTGAAATCCACATTCCCCATTATGGACAGCCGCTGATCGCGGGACTGGAATCCTTGGGGATGAACGTTGTTGTGAATGAAATCGAGCCGGGTCATTTTCGGCTGATGACTGTAAAATTATAAAAAAGGATGAGCTAAAATAAGGACGATCGGTTTTATAAGGAATTTTTTCTAAAGAGGAGGGATCCTTATGCTAGCAACTTGTTTGATTATTTATTCCAGTATGACGGGGAACACAAAAGAAATCGCCGAGGAAATTGGTAAAGGAATAGTTGAAGCGGGAGCCGATGTTGAGATCAAAGATATTTTGCTGTCGGATGTCACAGATCTTTTCGCATATGATGGTATTTTACTGGGCGCGCATACATGGGGAGACGGAGAATTGCCGGATGAGTTCCTTGATTTTTATGAAGAAATGGACGGGATACGTTTAGACGGGAAGGCTGCCGCTGCCTTTGGTTCTTGTGATTCTTCGTATGAATATCGCGGCAGAGCGGTTGACCTATTAGAAGCCAAATTGGCAGAAAGAGGCGCCGAAATCATTGCAGAAGGGCTGAAAATCGAGCTTGCGCCAACCAAGGCGGAAAAACAGCAATGCATCCAATTTGGCAAAGAGTTTGTGAAAAAAATAATCGAGAAGGCAGGGAAGCAAAATGACGAAAATCCAATTGCCTGTAAATGATCTGGCTTGTTCAGGCTGCATTGGAAAAATCAAAAAAGGTATCAAGCAAATCCCTGGAGTAGAAGAGGTTCAGATCATTAGCGGTCAGGGACACTTATATGTACTGTTTAATGAGCAAATGGTCCATCAAGATGAAATTATCCGTTCGTTAAATCATTTAACGTTTCGCACATTTGACTAAGTCTTCTTATAAAATTCCTTCCCTGCCACCTACTAAGGAAAAAACGGGGGGGGATTTTTTGCCTCATG
>JAKACS010000160.1 GCA_021821235.1 Bacillota bacterium | reverse complement strand
AATCTTAACATAAGCGAAATAAAAGATAAATGTTCAATTGGTTGATTCCGCGGCTTTGTTCCAAAAAAATATGGCAAGTTTGGGCTAATTTCCTTTCAGATTATGTGAACAAACATACAATAGGGTGAGGAAAATATGTAAAAGGAGATATTTCGATGGAAAACCGGAATTTCCAGCTGGATGAAGAGTGGAATATTATCCATTATCCTGAAAAGCCTACAGGTTTTGGCATCTTACTTATTGGGGATGAACGGCATTTTGTAGATGAAAGCAAAAGCTTCTGGTTGCAGAATGAAGGCAGACTGGCGATGATCAATCAATTGAAAGAGGCAGGGTATACGATTTTTTCCTCAAATCTTTATGGACGTAACTGGGGCAGCGACGAAGCAGCAGAGCTTGCTGTCAGGCTGTATCATTATGTTTTAAGAAGCGAGATCATGAATAATAAAATTCATATCCTTGCCGAGGGAATGGGCGCACTTGTTGCTGTCAAACTATTCGAGAAATTGAAAGGTTCGATCCGCTCGACCGTATTTCTCAACCCGATATTGTCATTAAAGCACCAGTTGGAACAAGAAAAGGAGCATAAATTTTTTTATAAAAAGTTGACAAAAGAAATCGAAGCTGCATATAAACAAGATTATTGCCATTTAGAAAAAGCAATTTTTGCAAGCCAGCTGAACGTTGGAGATGAAATGCCGGTCAAACTCATTCATGTAATGTCTGGCGGCAGAAGTTACAATCAAGCAAAATTAAATCAGCAGTTGTTAAAAAAGCAAATTGACAACCATGTTGTCCAAACGAGTTTTATCCTGCCTGAAAAAAAGCTGCGGCTTGGCTCGATTATCGTAAAATTTTTTAAAAGCCATGAAAAAGTCCTCTAACCATCCACCCCTCCCTTGCTAAAGAAATAATCTCGCTAAATTTTGCATAGGATTCATTAGTACTAAGGGAGGAGATTCGGATGGACAAGGCTGTTATCTTGGGTGCCTTAGAATTTATTGGATTTTATTTTTGTGAAAAAATGCTTGAAATGGGCTATGAAGTACAAGGCATCCATTTTGAAAATCAGAATGACAAGCTGGTGGACGAAAAAAAACTTCAAATCGGGAGAAATGCCAATTTTATTGAAAAAAAAATTGAGGATTGGCTGAATGATACCAAACAGGCTTCAGAAAAACAAATTTTTATCTTGGACTTCTACGATTTGTATATCGGTTTCCGGGATGCGCTATTACAAAATCAGCAGCTTGCAACTCAATTAGCTGAATATTTCGAGAAGCGCAAGCAGCAGAATGATCTGGTTGTGTTTATTCTCCCAATTCAATACCTTGCTGATGATGAAAGAAACGATTCCATCGGTTTGCTTAAAGATTTTTTAGAAAAATTTTCAACCCAAGCAGTTTCTTCTCAGTTTCTGTATTTACCAGCTGTATATGGACGCTGGCAGCCATCAGTCTGCTGCTTTCAAAAATGGTTTGAAGGGAAGCACGAAAACGTAAACGAATCGGACGAAAGAGAATGGAAAGGCGATGCACTTTATGCCGATGACCTTATCGTCCCGATGATCGAAATTATTGAGGAAGGAAAACCGGGACATTATTTGCTTGAAAGCGGAGAAGCGAATCGATGGAAAAAGTGTGCAGAGTTTTTAACTATTCAATATGCAGAAGACGAACGGCTTACTGTCAGTGTAGACGATGAGATTGTCCGTGTTTCGCTTTCGAAAAACACGTCCATACCAGATTCGTTGGCAAAACAACAAGAACATTTTAGCCGTTTAAGGTGATGAAGTGCAATCTTAATCCGTAGGGATTCTTCCTTCCTGTTAACGCGGGATTGCTGTACCATGCAATAATTTTCTTTTCAATTTATCTTTCCAAGGTTAGAATAATAGTGATTCAGGTTAATTTTCAAGAAAAACGATTCCAAGGGTGAGTAACAGCATCCTTTCAAGAAGGAGATTTATGGAATGATTAAACGGTTCGGAGTCGTTCTATTAATCCTGCTGGTACTTGGTGCATGCAGTCAGCCGAAGTCAACGGGAAAGTTGCGAAATGTGGGCCTGCTCGTCCCCGAGACAGTAAATGACCAGGTATGGGGAACAAAAGGCTTAAAAGGAATGTTAAAAATCCAGTCAGATTACAAAGTGGATATTTTTTATAAAGAAGGTATGAATTCCGAGGCCGTTGTCGAACGGGCTGTAAAAGAGTTTGAACAAAAAGACGTAAATTTAGTCTTTGGACATGGTTCTGAATACGCGGAATACTTTAATAAAATTTCGAAAAAATACCCGAATATCCAATTTGTCAGCTTCAATGGAGATGCAAAAAACGACAATACATCGAGTTTGAATTTTAAAGGATATGCAATGGGTTTTTTCGGGGGAATGGTTGCTTCCCATATGTCAAAAAATCATAAAGTAGGAATTATTGCAGCTTATGAATGGCAGCCGGAAGTGGAGGGCTTTTACCAAGGGGCACTTGCTGAAAAGAAACAGACAGCAATTGACATCCAGTATGTCGGCAGCTGGGATAACAGCAATAAAGCTGTTCAACTTGCTGAAAAAATGATGCAAAGCGGCGTCGATGTGATATACCCGGCGGGGGATGGCTATAATGTTCCTGTAATTGAAAAAGTGAAAGAAAATGGCTATTACGTAATCGGCTATGTTTCGGATCAATCGGATTTAGGGGAAACGACCGTGTTGACCAGCACGATTCAACAAGTCGATGCACTGTATGAAAAAGTGGCTAAAGACTATAACGATGGAAAATTAAAATCAGGGAATTTATCGTTTGATTTTCAGGATGATGTCGTAACATTAGGAAAGTATAGTCCGCTCGTGGATAAGAAGTTTATCCGCAAAATGAATAAAAGCATCGAAACGTATAAGCAAACTGGAAAATTGCCGAACAGCCAGTAGATGCAAAAAATGAAAGCTGCCTGAGTTGTTTCATGGCAGCTTATTTTTTTTGAAAGAGCTGAAGAACTTTCGGATATACTTGCTGAAACAGAGGTTTCAACTGACGGGCTGATTCCACCAATGTATCAATGTTATACATAAGTTCCTCATAATCAATACCGGGCTGCTGATCCCTTTTTTCTGGAATTTTCCGCGGCCCGAACATAAATCGGGTAAAATAATCCTCTTCCTGCTGCCTTGTTTCTGGATGATCTTCTTGTGTAAATGAATCTTTGGACTCACTCATCGCTCTTCCTCCACCTTCGAATTTTCCTTATTTTAGTCTATGAACTGGATGATAAAAAGAATGGATATTAGCGGATGCTAAGAAGGAATTTACTATTGCTTTTTCTCATCATTGTTTGATAAAATTAGTACCAAGTCATAATAATTGATAATAATATATTTTTTATAAAAGGAGATGCGTGATATGAACGCAGGGATTGTTGGGATCGGAAGATTTTTGCCTGAAAAAGTAGTCACAAATTTTGATCTTGAAAACAGGATGGATACATCTGATGAATGGATTCGCACGAGAACAGGTATTGAGGAACGCCGACTTGCCGATGATGAAACCGATACATCGGATATGGCGTTTGAAGCAGCCAAAAAGGCGATTCAAGATGCTTGCATTACAGCAGAAGAAATTGATTTAATCCTAGTGGCAACAGTAACGCCCGACCAACCCTTCCCATCTGTTGCATGTATGCTTCAAGAAAAATTGGGTGCCGTAAAAGCAGCGGCAATGGATATTAGTGCAGCCTGTGCCGGATTTATGTATGGAATGGTTACGGCAAAGCAATTTATCGAAGCAAATGTTTACAAATATGTTTTAGTCGTCGGGGTAGAAAAGTTATCAAAAATAACAGACTGGAGCGATCGCAACACAGCTGTCTTATTTGGCGATGGTGCTGGAGCTGCCATTCTTGGACCTGTTTCTGGAAATCGTGGGATTCTATCATTTGAGCTTGGGGCGGATGGTACGGGAGGAAAACACCTCTACCAGGATGAATACATCATTATGAATGGCCGGGAAGTGTTTAAATTTGCTGTAAGGCAAATGGGCGAAAGCTGCATCAATGTTCTTGAAAAAGCAGGACTTGCTAAGGAGGAAGTCGATTTCTTTATTCCTCATCAAGCCAATATCCGCATCATGGAATCTGCAAGACAGCGATTGGAAGTTCCTGAGGAGAAAATGTCAAAGACGGTGCAAAAGTACGGCAACACTTCAGCTGCTTCGATACCGATTTCGATGGTCGAAGAATTGGAAGCTGGAAAAATTAAGGATGACGATCTTATCGTCATGGTCGGTTTTGGTGGCGGTCTTACTTGGGGAGCGATTGCGCTCCGCTGGGGTAAATAAAAACCATTCTTCGGTTTAGACTGGAAGTTGCTTTGTAAAAAAGGTAAAGTCTTATGAAGAGAGATTTTTAAAATAATGATAGAGCATAGAAGGAGATGGAATCAATGGAAAAGCGCAGAGTTGTTGTGACTGGTCTTGGGGCTGTCACTCCGCTTGGAATTAACGTGGAAACCACGTGGGAAAATATTATTGCTGGTAAATCCGGCATTGGGCCAATGACTCGTGTAAATGCAGATGAATATCCGGCAAAAGTTGCCGCGCAAATAAATGATTTCAATCCGGAAGAGTTTATGGACCGGAAAGATGCACGAAAAATGGATCGTTTTACCCAATATGCGGTTGCGTCATCACTGATGGCAGTAAAAGATGCCAATTTGACGATCAATGAAGAAAACGCTGATCGTGTCGGTGTCTGGATCGGATCCGGCATCGGCGGGATGGAAACGTTCGAACAGCAATATGAAACCTTCTTAAACCGCGGCTACCGCCGGGTAAGCCCGTTCTTTGTTCCGATGCTGATACCGGACATGGCAACAGGTCAAGTCTCGATTACCCTTGGAGCAAAAGGGTTTAACTCTTGTACAGTTACTGCTTGTGCGACAGGAACGAACTCAATTGGTGATGCGTTTAAAGTCATTCAGCGCGGTGATGCAGATGCGATGATCACAGGTGGTGCTGAGGCGCCAATTACGAAAATGTCGGTTGCTGGTTTTTGTGCCAATACGGCACTCTCAACCAATCCAGACCCATTGACAGCAAGCCGTCCATTTGACAAAAACCGTGATGGTTTTGTCATCGGTGAAGGTGCGGGAATTATTGTTTTGGAAGAACTGAATTATGCGTTAGCACGCGGCGCAAAGATTTATGGTGAAATTGTTGGCTACGGCTCGACCGGGGATGCCTATCATATCACTGCTCCAGCACCAGGCGGCGAAGGTGGTGCGAGGGCAATGAAAATGGCATTGAACGATGCGGGATTAAAACCGGAGGATATTGATTATATCAATGCACACGGAACAAGTACCGAATACAATGACAAATTCGAAACTGCTGCAGTTAAGGAAGTTTTCGGGGACCATGCATACAAGCTGGCGATGAGTTCGACGAAATCAATGACTGGCCATTTGCTTGGCGCCGCAGGCGGTGTCGAAGCGATCTTCTCACTACTGGCACTAAAAGAAGGCATTCTTCCGCCAACGATCAATTATGAAACACCTGATCCAGATTGTGATTTGGATTATGTCGTTAACAAAGCCCGCCGCCAACAGATCCAAGCAGTTATGAGCAACTCACTCGGCTTTGGCGGCCATAACGCAACAATTGTTTTTAAGAAATATGAATAAAAAATCGGCAGGAGAACCTGCCGATTTTTTATTGTGGAAAAACTAGCCTTCAATGACGCATAACGACAAAAAAACCGCTTTTCAGTATTCTTCTGGATTTTTGGATAACCAATTTTCACTCTTTTCATAAACTGCTTTATATATACAATGAAATGGTGTGAAAAAAATGGGAGTAATCGAGACAAGCAAATGGCTGGAGCGAGACTTTGCAAATCCCGAAACTGTTTGCAAGAAACTGGTACCTTATTTTAACGGCATTTCCTCGAAAGAAATTTACCATCAACTAACGGAATTTGGAATGTACAGACCATCACGAACAACCTGGCAATCTTTTGAATCCCTTAAAGAAGCAAATGCAATAAGAAAAATCACAGAATTGTATCGTTCCTATCAAAAAAAATGGAATGGCCCTGACGTTCCGCTGTTTCTTTTTCCAATTGACCAAGGCGGGGGTTTTTTCCGTCGGGAGAACAAAAAGAAATCAGGAGTTTCTTTCCCTGATAAGCTGTTTTTATTTTTATCTCCGGAATGCAGTGAAAGAGAAATCGAAGCACTATTTGTTCATGAATACCACCATGTCTGTCGTCTAAATAAGCTGAAAAAAGATCCGGCAGATTTCACCTTACTAGACTCGCTGATTATTGAAGGACTGGCCGAATACACTGTCCTCAAAAACTGCGGCGAACAGTATTTGGCACCATGGTGCCGTTACTATTCCAAAAAGCAACTTGATTCTTATTGGAAAAAATATTTATCCGATCATTTGGAAGTTCGGAAAGACGAAAAACACCATGATGCTCTATTATATGGTCATGGATGGATACCAGATTTGCTCGGATATGCCGCGGGATTTGACCTTGTTAAAGAGTATTTTTCCAAAAACCGCTATACCACGAAGCTGTCGTTTTCCATTCCAGCTGAAAAATTTTTGCCGAAATGAGCATCCATTAACAAGCAAATAGTTGTCTTCACAGTCTGGGGGAGGCATATATTTGCTTGTTTTTACATAAGTATAGGGAAAAGTGGACATGGATTAAAGGTGATGAGTGAGATGGAAACGGACAAGTACTATCGTTTGTTTTTCTGGCTGTTTGGAGTTGTGATGGCTGCTGCTGGCGGTGTATATACAATCACCTACTTAAACTTGTTGCCGGCTGGATATACTTTCGATGAATATCTCCTTTTCCTTTCCCACCGAATTGAATTTTACCTCTTGCCGCTAGGCTTGATCGTCATTACTGCAAGCATTTTTTACCCTGAAGATGAAAAAGAGAAATAACTGGTGCAATGTATATAAACAGGAATAATTTAACTGATGTCTGCCCATACTGATTGACAAACAGATTCTTGAAGTGAGGGGTTATGCAATGTTATATCTTCATGATGTT
>JAKACS010000159.1 GCA_021821235.1 Bacillota bacterium | reverse complement strand
GTTCATCTGGTTAATGATCAACGGCATCGAATCAGAAAGGGTGGTCGAACCGCCTGTGTTTAATGCGCTGATCACAGCATCTGCACCATTCATGGCGGCAGCAAGATCCATTTCCTCCAAGACATTTCCAACAATGGCGGTCAAATTTTGATCATCAAATGCAAGTTTGCTTTTCTCGCGAACGAGGGCACGAATCGAATGCTGAGCGGCTAGTGCGTTTTCAAGAATAACTGTGCCGACACGGCCAGTTGCTCCTAAAAGGCAAATGTTCACAAAAAATCCACTCCTTGTTTTAAAATTGGAATATTCTGAATATCAACTTAGTTCCAAATATGTTATTTTAAATTGGTAAAAATGCCAAAATAGGGATTAAGAAGTATGGATGAATATTCAGTTGTACTAGCAATCGGAAGCATGATGATACTTGTCTATTATATCGGATACATGTTCATAAATCATAACTTGCAGACAAAAAGTCTGTTTTTTGTCAAAATGAACGCCCCCCGCTAATAAAGCGAGGGGCTAGCCATTTTATTCAGTTGTTATCGTAAATGAAAGAAATTAACGTTGGAAACCGCCAAGTTGTTGCTCAGCCATTGATACTAAGCGCTTCGTAATTTCTCCTCCAACAGAACCGTTAGCACGAGAAGTTGTTTCTGCACCCAATTGTACTCCGAATTCTGAAGCAATTTCATACTTCATTTGATCAAGAGCTTGCTGTACACCAGGGACTAAAAGTTGATTAGAGTTGTTGTTACTTGCCATAGTTGATAACACTCCTCTGATTAATTTTGGGGTTAGTATGGATTTGAACCACATTTGGAAAAATAATTCCATTGCCTCCGAGAGGCCTAACCCATGTTTGAGATTTAAAACTCTTTGATTTGTTGCTTTGTAATCTCTATTATGCGGCATTTTTTTGAGCTTATTCTTAAAATAAAACCGGGAATTTATACCAAATGTCTTTTACATACAGCGTGCATTCCTGCATAAAATAAACATATCAATTCATTTTCGAGGGCAGTGATGAAAAATGCCAATTTGTCCAATATGTAATGGGTTAAGAGCCTTTACAATGAAATGCAAAAATTGCGGCAGCCAGATGATTGAAAGAGGCAGAATTATGGATTATTACGATGATTATAGCCCATATATGGATATTGATTTAATGAAAATGGAAGATGGGTACCCGGATTCATGTAAAAATTATCAATGTCCGCATTTATACAGCTGTCCCAATTGCTTAACGAATGAAGTGATCTTAATTATGGAATAAGAAAAGCCTAGCGTCAGCAAAATACCCCCGCTTTAAAAAGCGGGGGTATGGGGGAACCTTCGATTATTTCTCATTCGCAGGGCGGATGCGCTTCTCTGTTTCCACATCAAAGAAGTGGGCTTTGTTCATATCAAAGGCAAGTTCTAACTTATCTCCAGGTTTGATGTCCGTTCTGGAATCAACGCGGGCAACAAAATCTTGGCCGCTGATGCTTGAGTAGATCATTGTTTCAGCACCTGTCAGCTCGGCAACGTCGATATGAGCAGAAATTTTTGAACCGCTAGATGCTTCAATAAAGATTGGCTCATCATGAATGTCTTCTGGACGAACACCAAGTGTAATGGCTTTGCCGACATACCCTTGCTCACGAAGGAATTTCATTTTCCCTTCAGGTACTGTAACAGAAGCATCGCCAAGTTGGAATTTACCATCTGTTAATGTACCACTAAAAAAGTTCATTGCTGGAGAGCCGATAAAACCGCCGACAAAGACATTTTCTGGTTTTTCATATACTTCTTTTGGCGAACCGACCTGCTGGATGATCCCATCTTTCATAACCACAAGACGTGTTGCCATTGTCATTGCTTCTGTCTGGTCATGGGTAACATAGATTGTCGTTGTTTGCAGGCGGCGGTGAAGCTTCGCAATTTCTGCGCGCATCGCAACACGAAGTTTTGCATCCAAGTTTGAGAGTGGCTCGTCCATTAAGAATACTTTTGCATCGCGGACAATGGCACGGCCAAGGGCAACACGCTGGCGCTGACCGCCTGATAATGCTTTCGGCTTCCGGTTTAAGTAGGCCTCAAGTCCGAGAATTTTTGCTGCATCTTTTACGCGGCGTTCAATTTCGTCTTTAGGAAATTTACGCAATTTTAAACCAAATGCCATGTTGTCATATACTGTCATATGCGGGTACAAGGCATAGTTTTGGAAAACCATCGCAATATCACGATCTTTTGGAGCAACATCGTTTACTCTTTTGCCATCGATATAGAAATCGCCATTGGAAATTTCTTCAAGTCCGGCAATCATTCTTAAGGTTGTTGATTTACCGCAGCCAGATGGTCCAACGAAAACGATAAATTCTTTATCATCAATATGAAGATTAAAATCTTCAACTGCGGTTACTTTATTGTCATATACTTTGTAAATATGATCTAATTTCAACTCTGCCATTTGTTTGGCCTCCCTATCAAATCTTTTATTCTTGTTTTCAGTTTAATAGGAAACGCTTTCAAATAAAATGGACACAGTGCACAAACTTCTGTGTCCTTATTTGGGCAAATTGATCTTAAGCATCTATTTCCTCGTACAAAACACATGCTAAAAACACAGTAAATGCACCATAAAAGTCTTTTAACTGAATGCCGGTTTTATCGGTAAACTTCTCAATTCGATATTGAAGCGTATTGCGGTGAATATACAATTTTTTCGCCGTGAGACTGGCATTTAAATTATTTTCCAAAAATACTTTGATCGTCCGCAGCATTTCCGGATCATCGGTGAACGCTTCGGAAATTGTCTGCTGAAGTTTCTCTTGAATGGTCTCCGGCAAATGGGCAGCTAAAAAAGATGGAAAAATTCTTTCGAACGTAAAAACCCTTATTTGCCCCTGATGGACTTGGCCAAAATGAAAATATTCTTTTTCTGTTTGAAAAGAACCCGGAACCGTGTTCGAGAGTACGAGCGGCTTTCCAATGTAAAAATAAATTTTTACGTAAAAATCGCTTTCAAGTGTTTCCGTCATAAAGAGCAATTCTTTTTCCGAAAGAAAGGAAGTTTTGATTTTTTGCTTTTCGACAATCATTCCAGAGTGGCTATTTTCCCATAAAATGATAATATCATCAGGGAAAAATCCTTTCAGCGCCTGTTCAATACCCGTTGGTTCGCCAAGATCGCCTTTCATTTGAAATTGAATGAACCGGAAAAATACATCTTCGGTATGGGTGGGTGGAAGACCGTTTAAAAATAAATAATTGTACCAGCTTTTTGCCATAGGAGAGAAAGGGGTTGATTTCCCTTGGTCAACCAGTTCATACAAAGTCTGCAAAAGCTGGATTTCAGGCTCATTCAAGCTGGTTTTCGGAATGGCCAGCCACTCATTATTGGTGTAATCTGCGAACAGGTAAAAGCCTTCAAGGGATTCATGTGGTTGGGTCGTAAAAAGAACAGCGTCCGAATACAATCGTTGCAATTTCGATAACATGCTGACAATCCTTTTCTGTGAAAAATTTTATAATGTTTATTATAGCAAATCTTTCTGCCGTTTGAGAAAAAAGCGTGAAAGGAGACCAAAGTCTCCTTTTTAATCAAATCCTGTTAATTGGAAAAATAAGCGGCATAGCTGGGTGATCCTTCGTTCCTCGATTTCTTCTTCATCAAAGCGCATCGGTTTTGAGTTCACTTCATAAAGATAATTCTTGCCCTCTTTGCTTATTCCGGCATCAATCGAGAACTCGCCAAAGTATCCAAGCTCATTTGTCAATGTTCTGCCAACATGACTGACAACCAACTGAATAAACTGATCGAGTTCAGCGGTTTGAAACAAATGATACGGTAAAAGCCTACCGCCGTTTGGAATATGGGTTGTCAATTCTTGCCCTTGTGACTGCCGGATGCCAACCCCTGTAACGCGATAATCATTCAGATCCGCATGTGCCAAAATGCGAAAATCAAATCGCTTGCCCTTGTAGCGAGCCGGGAAAATTTCTTCTTGTACAAGATACGGTTTTACGGTTAAATTGGCTCCTTGTTCCTGCCAAAATGCCGCAAACGATTCGTATTGCTTCTGTTTCAACAATCCTTCGAACGATAGTTCGGAGCTGTTCTCAAGTCGCAACCGAAAAATTCCTTTTCCTTTTGCAGCTTGTGCTGGTTTTACGTAAACGCTTGTGTGTTTTTGCAAAAATGCCAGCAATTCACCGTCTCCTGTAATCAAATCTGTTTCAGGTAAAAAATTTTGTAAGACGGAATGGTTTTTAAACAATTGATATATCTGGTATTTGTCAAGAAAACAAGGATTGAAAAACGGAATGTTTTTTGCTTTTAAATCTGCAAGAATGGTGCGGACATTTTTTTCTTTTTCTGATTTCCGAAAAGGGATTCGATTATAGACAAGATCGGGATATGGAAACGTCATTTTTTTCCAGGAATGTTCTTCAGGCAAATATGCATAACCGTTCACCGAGCTGCCGTTGACACCGTCTGCTGTAAAAATAAAACTAAATCCCTTTAGTGCCAGAAGTTTTTTTTGCAATTGGATAAACAGACTGCTATTTCCAGAAATCGTTCCGTCCGTTTTCCTTGCCGTTAAAATCCCGATCAGCGGCCCAACTTTTCCATCTTTTGTGTTGAGATCAAAGCTGAAATCCTCTTCATTTTTCGTTTTTCTTGGGAGGATCTCGTTCATCCCGCCGATGATGACAGCTGTGTCCAAGCTGGTTTGGTACCATTGTCCGGATTGACTGTCATAGTGAATGTTCATTTGAATAATTCCTCTGGATAGAGGATTACTTGTTCTGTTAAAAATACCGCAAAAGCAATCGACAGTTTTCTCGTCAACAGGTCAAATTCCTTTAAATCCGGATGTTTGAAAATGGATCTCCCGGGCTTGGAATTGGCTTCGAACAACCATACGTCCCCGTTTTTGTCGATGCCTAAATCAAATCCGATTTCACCGATAATCCCTTCCATGTTTTTCTCTAAGGCCTCGCTGAGGAGAAGGGAGGCGGTCGTCAATTTATCCGTATACAATTTCCGTTCCTCAGATGGGAAAATTTCCGCCAGCGTTTTGATTTCGCCACCGCTCCGAACATGGGTTGTGACGCTGCCGCTTCCCGCCACTTTGGCAGCGATCGCCGTGACATGCCAATTGCCTGCGTCATCCTTGTTCGTATGAACGCGAAAGTCAATGGAACGGCCGTCTAGCTTCAATAAATGAATCCCTTGCTGGACAAGCATCGTGTCTAGTTTGCGTTTGGCAAAAACAATTTTGAAAAGACTCTCGAGACTGGAAAACTTCCGCAAACGATTTGTTCCATCCGGGTCGCGATAGCGGCAGAAATAGCTGTTTTCGTTTTTATCATAAAGGATTTGATGAACACCGATTCCGAGGCTTCCATTATTTGGTTTGATGTACACATGGCCAAACGTGGACAGCATCGCTTCAATTGCCGAAAAAGACGTAAATGGATGGGTTTCCGGCAAATAGTTTCCGACAGCTGATTCCTGCTGCAGCCGGTCATAAACATCCTGTTTATTGAAAAATCCAGGATTGTACCATGGAATCAAATACTCTTTTTGCATCCGATCCTTTACTTGTTTTAAGGAAGGCTTCCGTTCGCTTTTTCGATTTGGCAGCCGGTCATAAACGACATTTGGAAAGGGAACCTCGACTGTTTCCCATTGATTTTGATGATAAAAATGGCCTTTAATCAGTCCTTGATCCCAATCGATGTGCTGCTCACCAAAGACGAACGGAAGAGCGCCAACGGATTTTTTTACTGAAAGTAGTTTTGTAAAAAAGTATGAACGTTCCCCGATCGGCTGTAATGGAAAAGGGGTAAAGCCTGAGGTGAAAATGCCGATCAAGGGGCCGATCACCAATGTTTTATAATCAAAAAACGCGTGCAGCGGGATGTTGAAATTAGGAAAATGGAGTAGTTCGCTTAGTTTTTTGCTGATGACAATTCGATTTTTTTTCTCGGGATGGGGCATAAAACGCGCTTCAACAGCCTGGGTGCCGAAAGCAATTTTCTCTATTTGCCGATCCTTCACGATCTCGGGAGGACAGAAAACAACCAATTGATCGTTTAAAGCGATGTCAATGGGATAGCGTTTTCGCATAATAGCTCTTCCTTTCTTTTCTGTCGGTTTCCGCCAGCGACTTCGCGTACTGGACGGGAGCATTGAAAAGGGTCTCTTGGATAGCAGGATTGGTGCTTAGGATGACTTTTCGGCCCGGTTTAGAATTCACATCAAGAATCCATAATGAACCGTTTTTCGCGATGCCAATATCTACTCCCAATTCAAACAATGGCAAAAACTCGTTTTCGACTAAACGGGTCAGGTGGCCCTTTATATAGTCCAGTTCTGAACAAATATACGCTTTCTTTGCGGGAGGCAGTGCCGCCGACCATGAGGCAAAGTCGGAAACCATTCCCCCGGCGCTTAAATTAGACAAGATTCCGCCTGTTAAGCCAGTGCGAATCCCCCTTCCGCGCTCTGCCCAGGTGCCGTCTGCATCTTTTTGCAGCAGGAGGCGAATATCAAATGGCTGTAGCTCATCATTGGTTAATTCCAGATACGGCTGAACAAGATAGGGTAACTGGTGCAGCAAAGGATTGAGCCAGGATAAGAGCTTTTCTTTATTTGGAAAAATTCTCGAGATAATCTTTTTTTGTTTCTCCGTTTTGACATGGAAGGTTTTCTCGTTTTTTTTGAGATAGTAAATTCCATAGCCTTGCGCACCGTTAATGGGTTTGAGAATGACTCTTTGATGCTTTTTAAGCTCTGAAAGCACGTCTTGAGCTTGGTTTACCGGCTTTGAGGCTGGTAAGTAAGGATCCAATTCCGTCTGATGCAAAACTTCATATAACTCCAGTTTGTTTGGCAATCCATAGCCTAAAAATTGAATGTCATCCCTGTTTTTGAGCCAGGATACAATCGGGAGACATTGTTTTGAATGTTCATCGTTTCCATAGAAACAGCGATCATAAATCAATGCTGGAAGAGGAAAGTCATCTTCCATCCAACATTCAGAAGATGCAATGAATTTTTTTCCTTTGACAAGATG
>JAKACS010000158.1 GCA_021821235.1 Bacillota bacterium | reverse complement strand
TTCGCCAAGGATTTTCAAATCCTCCAAAATTTCTTTTGCCTGCTGGGCAAGGCGGACAATGTAGACATTGTTTTTCTTGAGCCGCATTTTCTTACGTACAAGCAATTCCACTTGCACATCATAGCTTCTTTTTATCAGGGTATAAATTCTTCTAGCAATCGCCGCATTTTCCGTTTGAACATCGACTACTAGCTTTCGATTCGAGAAGGAAAGTGATCCGTTCATACGGATTAATGCGGAAAGCTCAGCATGGCTGCAGCACGATTTCACCTCAAGCGTCGTTAATTCCTTTTTCGTTTCCGAAGCGAAAGACATCCTTTCACCCCCCTACATGCTGGCACTAGAACCATTCAACTGCTTCTCTTGCTGCGCTTTTTTAGAAAAATAACAAAATGAAACCAGCCAACTATTAATACGCTTCATACCGCTTTTTGGTTTCAGCAATCAGTAAATTATATAAAATTTCTGCCACCTTTTTCGGATCATGTCGCAGTGACCGATTCTCCAAAACAGCAATATCCCCATGAACAACCTCCAAGCCTAAATCAAAAAGAAGTGGAAGATCATACTGAACCGGATGCGCCAGTTCTTGCTTATAACGAAGCTGAACATCAGCAGGAATATCTTCGTTGTTGACTAAAATCGTATCGATAAAAGCACAATCCAGATGGTCATAAATCGCCTTAACATGGTCGCTCGCTGTGAATCCAAGCGTTTCGCCCGCCTGGGTCATCAGATTGCAAATATAGACTTTTTTCGCACGGGAACGGCAAACTTCCTGCCCAAGCACGGGCACAAGCAAATTTGGAAGAATACTTGTAAACAAACTTCCTGGTCCAATAATAATTAAATCGGCCTGGCGAATCGCCTGAATCGTTTCGGGCAGCGGCTGAATATCATTCGGAGTTAAAAACACTCTGTGGATTTTTTTCCCTGAATACGGAATTTTTGACTCACCAGAAACAACCGTACCATCTTCATACTGGGCATGCAAGACAACACTTTGATTGGCTGCAGGCAATACTTTGCCGCATACATTTAGCACTTTGCTCATCTCTTGTATGGCATGGACAAAGTTTCCGGTAATCGATGTCATCGCAGCCAAGATTAAATTTCCAAGAGAATGACCGGATAATTCATTGGATGTTTTGAAGCGATGCTGGAACATCTCCTCAATCAACGGCTCCACATCTGATAAAGCGGCTAACACATTGCGTATATCACCTGGAGGAGGAATATGCAAATCATCGCGCAATCTTCCCGAACTGCCGCCATCATCTGCAACCGTCACAATCGCGGTAATGTCAACAGGATACTGCTTCATCCCCCTTAATAAGACAGGGAGACCTGTTCCACCGCCAATGATGACAATTCTAGGCTGTTCCAATTGACTCATTTTGTTGTGTCCTTTCTCCTCTCAATGTCACGGTGCGCAATCTGAGTATGGTAATCTTTTTCAAAATAATGGCCAATATATTCCGCCAGTGCAACTGAACGATGCTGACCCCCGGTACAGCCGATGGCAATCACAAGTTGGGCTTTCCCCTCCCTCATATAATGTGGGAGCATAAAACTGAGGAGCTCTGTCACTTTTTCCAGGAATTTTTGCGTTTCGCTCCATTTTAAAACATAGCTGGATACATCCACGTCCAAGCCAGTTTTCGGCCGCATATGATCAATATAATGGGGATTGGGCAAAAAGCGTACATCAAACACAAGGTCGGCATCGATGGGAAGTCCGTATTTAAAGCCAAACGACATGACATTGACGGTAAAAATGGTTTTTTTATTCAACGAAAATTCATTTAAAATTTTTTCACGAAGCTCACGGGGCTTCATTTGTGATGTATTGTAAATAAGCTGGGCTCTTCCTTTTAACTCCTCAAGCAGCTCCCTTTCCAGCTGTATCCCTTCAAGCGGAAGGCCTGACGGGGCAAGCGGATGGGTACGCCGGGATTCTTTGTAGCGCCGAACGAGTGTTGAGTCGTCTGCATCCAAAAATAAAATTTGTGGTGTCACCCATGATGTTTCGGCCAGATCATCTAACGCTTTAAAAAGGTGGTCAAAAAATTCCCGTCCGCGCAAATCCATTACAAGCGCTACTTTATTCATCTTATTCCCGGATTCCTTCATCAGTTCTAAAAATTTCGGCAGCAAAGTTGGCGGCAAATTGTCAACGCAAAAGAAGCCCAAATCCTCAAAACTTTGAATGGCCACGGTTTTCCCCGCGCCGGACATCCCTGTAATGATTACCATTTGCGTATCGCTTGTCGAACCGGTACTCATATCAAACTCCCCCTATTTAATCAGCTCGGATCCAATCGATAACTTATAAGCTCAAAATCATTTGTATATGTGAAAGTGCCATAGATGATCCCTTTTCCGTGAATCATGTAATCAAGAATATGGTGGTCACCCGGCGCCATCGGCAATGTGGCGATTTGATCAATCGGTTGCCAAGCGAGCTTCCCTTCAACACTTTCCTCAAACCGCACTCCATCCGAGTCCGTTGCCATGAAGGTAAACATCATCCATTCAGAAGTAACTTGATCCAGATCTTTCATAATAAAAGTAAATACGCCTTTAAGCTGTGGATTTTTCAGATAAATCCCTGTTTCTTCCCGGTATTCACGGACACAGGAATCGCGTACGGATTCGCCAGGTTCCATCTTGCCTCCTGGAGCCACCCACCAGCCGCGCCGGGGCTTTTGAAGCAATAATACTTGATTATCCCGCATCAATACACAATTGGTGACACGCTGCATATTCCTCACCTCAACCGCTATGTACAACGAATAAGCTTATTGATTCTTTTCATTATACTATTTTTCAAATACAGTCACAATGAATTACAAATTTGTTGTTTTTGTTACCATCCCTGCCGACCCGCAATGGTTAGCAATGTTTTTATTCTTCACGGTGCCGCTCGCAGTATGTTTGTTTGATTAGCCAAAAAAAGAACACAGGCGGTTCACCTGTGCGTAAAAGGATTATATTTTAAAGGGGGTCAATTACTAATATTATCATACCCTGCCAATATTTCACTCTTGTTACAATAGAATTAAATGCTGGTAACGTTTTTGTGAAGTTTTTGTAGAATCCCTTACAACTTCGCTTTAGCCGCTTCTTTAAGCTCTTCCACATAATGCTGGGCACTCTGCGCGGCAATGCTGCCATCACCTGTGGCGGTAACGATCTGGCGCAATGTTTTTTCGCGAATATCCCCAGCGGCAAAAATTCCAGGAACCTTTGTTTCCATTTGCTCATTTGTTTCAATATAGCCGTTTTCATTGGTAATGCCAAGACTGACAAACGGTTTTGACAGCGGAAGCATGCCGACGTAAATAAAGACGCCGTCTGCCGGGAATTCCTGTTCAGCACCATCTAAAGTTGATACGAGCGTTAAGCTTCCCACTTTGCCATCTTTTGCATGAATTTCTTTCACCGTATGATTCCAGATAAACTCGACTTTTTCATTGGCAAATGCCCGGTCTTGCAAAATCTTTTGAGCGCGGAGCTGATCGCGGCGATGAACGATTGTGACTTTTGATGCAAACCGCGTTAAGTAAACTCCTTCTTCAACTGCTGAATCGCCGCCGCCGACAACAACAAGCTCTTTGCCTTTAAAAAACGCTCCGTCACAGACGGCACAATAAGAAACACCGCGTCCACCTAATTCTTTTTCACCAGGTACGCCCAATTTTTTGTATTCTGCACCCGTTGTAATGATAACAGAGTACGCTTTGTATTCCTTTGAACCAGCAACGACCGTTTTGTATTCACCGTTATCAATAATTTCTTTAATATCGCCGTATGCGTATTCAGCGCCAAATTTCTTTGCGTGATCAAACATTTTAGTGGATAAATCCGGCCCTAAAATACTTTCATATCCCGGATAGTTTTCCACTTCTTCCGTGTTGGCCATTTGACCGCCCGGAACCCCGCGTTCGATCATCAATGTGCTTAAGTTTGCGCGCGATGTATATACAGCAGCAGTCATGCCAGCAGGTCCGGCTCCTGCAATGATGACATCATAAATTTTTTCGTCAGACATGGTTCTGTTCACTCCTTTTTGAAACGATCTTAATTTATAGTATTTCCTGATAACCCTATCCTATAAAACAAAGATGGCTTCGTCCAAATATCTGCTCATTGCAAACAATTGTTCACCAATTTTACATATTTGCCCACTGTCGCAGCAGAAAGACCATAGCGGCTGGCCAATTCCTGTTGGGAGCTTTTTTCGTTGCGCAATTTTTTCCACATATATTCTGTTGCTGCAGCCCATGCGTGACTGTTTTTTAAATCAAGCCCTTGGTGAATTGCTTCTAGCAAAATGGAAAACCACATTAAAAACAAGCCCGCTTCTACTGTCCCGATCGGCTGATAAAATTGGTAGAGACTTTTGGCGGTTTCATGTCCATACAAAAGCAGAGTGGAGTCTTGGTTGATGACGAATGTTGCATATTCCTGCTCGATTTCATTCAGTTGATTGATATGAATCAAGGTAAGCAATTTCTCGCGCTGATCGGATACGGAAATCAGGAAAAGGGAAAACAGCCGTTCCTCCGTTTGCTCGCTTTTCAGCTTTTCAGAAATGTAGTGTGGAAGATTTTCAAATTCCTGTTCTTGCCAAGGTTCACTCCCGGCTTTTTCCGGATTCAACTCAATGACTTTTTTCCAAATCATTTTGGCAAACACCGTGTTTCCCGTGTGATAGGCGGCAAAAGACAGCCAGTAATAAAAAGGTCCGTCTCCATCAAATCCGTATTTGTAAAGCTTTTTTAACCAAAAATAAGCAAGGTCAAACTCGCCAGCTAGCGCAAAGGTTGCTCCTAGTTTGAATTGATGTTCTGCAACAAGCGGCTGAATTTTTTTTAACATTTTCAACAGTTTTGCGGCCTTTTTCGTTTGTTTGCGATAATGGGCAAAAACGAGCAGATTGCACAAGGCGTGAAGGTTGCCGGGATTTTGCTCCAATACGTCGTGCAAAATGGCTTCAGCTTTCTTCACTTCGCCCAAATAAAAATAGGCAAGTGCCAGATTGTTGTACGCTGACCAATATGCTGGGTACTCTTGAATCACTGTTTGAAGGAGTTCAATTGCCTTGTGAAAATAACCTGTCTCGAGCAGTTCACGAGCTTGTTCCTGTTTGAAAATTAAATCGTCTTCTTCATACAGCTCTTCTTCCAATTCATCCGACTCCAGAGCCAATAACTCCAATAATTCTTCGCTGTCGTCTGCAAAGTCGCCATCCGGTTCCAATGCCAAATAGCGTTTTGCCTGTTGAAATGCATCTTTAAAAAAGCCTAAAAAGGCATAGTTATTTGCTAAAAAGTAATGGCATTCAACCATTTCTTGATCTAGTTCTTCCAGGATATGCTGCAGGAGTTGATTCGAATCTTCATACTCACCCATTTCGGTTAAAACAATCGCCAACTGACAGGCAATCATCGGTTCTATCGGTTCCAGCTGCATTGCCCGCTGAAGATATTTTTTTGCCTTACTCAGATCATGACGATGATAGGCTTTTAAACCCTTTTTAAAGTAATATTCCCCATTTGGAAGAAAGGTTAAAATTTTACCATTCTGTATGGTTGCTTTCGCGTTTTTACTCATGCAGTCCTCCATTTTTTATCCAACATACCTAAAGTAGTATAACATATGTAGCAGCTGTCGGAGAAGAAATTGAACTGCGTTTTTTCAAAGCGTTTTTTTAAATGAACCCCTCTTATTGACCTTCATCGGATTTTTTTCGCTTTACCGGGCTTTATGAACAGCTCTTATTGACCTTCATCGGCTTTTTTCCGCCTTACCGGGCTTTATGAACCACTCTTATTGACCTTGATCGGATTTTTTCCGCCTTACCGGGCTTTATGAACCACTCTTATTGACCTTGATCGGATTTTTTTCGCCTTACCGGGCTTTATGAACAGCTCTTATTAACCTTCATCGATTTTTTTCTCCCTCCACGCGTCATGACACACCCGCTCATGACGCGCCCAACCTTTTTTTCCGCTTCCATGCGTCATGAAACCCTTCCCCATGACGCATGCTTCCGTTCGTCATCGCACCTTAAACAACACAACTCAAACAAAGCAAAATCGCCGGTAGTACTTGCACCGGCGATTCGAACTTATCTTCCTTTATGACGCTCTTCCAGCGTTTTCAATACTTCTGTAAATGGCAATTCCTGTTCTACCAACAAGACCATTAAATGGTACAGCAAGTCGGATGCTTCCCATTTCAATTCCTCATGGCTCCGGTTTTTAGCGGCGATGATGACCTCGGCGGATTCCTCACCAACTTTTTTCAAAATTTTATCGACACCTTTTTCAAACAAATACGTCGTATAGGCACCTTCTGGCCGTTCCTTTTCCCGTTCAATAATCACTTGTTCCAGCTTCTTCAAAATCTCATAGTTTTCCATCTTCAAACTCTCCCTCCTTAAAACAGCTTACAGCCCCGGTGTGGCACGCCGGTCCCTTCGGATGGACAAGCACGACCAAGGCATCGCAATCACAGTCCACTTTCAAGCCGACGACCGTCTGGGTATTGCCGCTCGTTGCCCCTTTATGCCATAATTCCTGACGGGAACGGCTATAAAACCATGTTTCTTTCGATTCCAACGTTTTCGCAAAGGACTCACGGTTCATATAGGCAAGGGTCAACACTTCTTTCGTTTTTGCATCCTGGACAATAGCCGGAATCAACCCTTTTTCATCAAACTTTAACTCATCAGCCGTCATCGTACCGCCACCCCTTTATCTTTCAGATAGCTCTTCACCTCATCGACCGATGTTTCTTTGTAATGAAAAATCGACGCCGCCAAAGCGGCATCCGCTTTTCCAGCGACAAATGCGGCAACAAAATGATCGGCATTTCCGGCACCGCCGGACGCAATCACCGGTATTGAGACAGCCTCGCTGACAGCCTTGGTCAGTTCCAAATCAAAGCCATCTTTCTCACCATCGCTGTCCATGCTTGTTAGTAAAATTTCTCCGGCTCCGCATTTTTCCGCTTCACGCGCCCATTCAACCGCTAACTTTTCAGTCGGCTTCCGGCCGCCATGGGTGTAGACTCTCCAAGTT